>JANXVV010000591.1 GCA_025351525.1 Humisphaera sp.
GCCGATCGACGCCGCGAGGATCCACAGCCCGCTTCGCTCGCGAACCGCCAGCGAGAAGGTGGCGATCAACACCGCCGCCTGCGCCCCGAGCATCCCATAGAAAAAATATCGGCTGCGGATCAAACTTCGATCCGACTGCCAGCTCGTTTTTCGGACGGCCACCTCGTAGAGATAAGCGGTCTGTTGATTCAGCCGGGCTTCCCGGTCGTGGCGCGCAGCATCGAAGCGCAACCCGGCGGCGGTGAAATCGGTGGCGAGTTGTCGAACCTCGGCCGGCGATTCGCGGTCGGTGGCTGCCAACGTGGGGCGCGTCGCGGCCTGGGTGGCGGAGAGGCTCGCGGAAACGGAGACGTTCGCCAGAAGATCCAGCAACTTCTCAATTTTGGCAACGCCGGCCATCGCCGGTTGCAGCGCGGCATCGCTGGTTTGCGCGTTGCGATCCGCCGCCAAAAGCGCTTCGTGCATCGCTTCGGTATTCACTTTGCCAAACAGCGCGGGGGGTGTGGTTTCGCCCCGGTTTTTTCTAAGCGACTCATACGCCTCACGGACTTTTGGATCAATGATCGTCAATTCCTCCGCCGCCGGCACGGTTGACGCCAAAAGTTCCATGGCCGATTTAATGCCCGGGTCGGCCAGAAGCGGAACGATCTGTTCTTGAATCGCGCGGGCTTTTTCCGCCCCGTTCGGAGTGGCTGTGAGAATTTGGCTGAAGTGCGTGACGGCGAACATCAGCGAATCGGTCGAGAGCGAACGGACATCCCCGAGGTTGCGCATCAGCTTCAGCGAAGTGATCGCATTGGCCGCGCGAAGTTTTTTCGCCTGGAAAAAGTTCCACTGGTCCCCGGCTTTCGACTGGTTCTGCGCCGACAGCGACCGATAGTATTGCGCCTGGTTGCTCTCGCTGGAAGACAGCCCGGCCAGCAGCGTCGCCAGAACCGTCATGACGACCGGCGTGGAGGTCACGATTTTGTCCCAGCGCGACAGGGGCGGTTTGGGGTCCGTTGCATTTTCCGGAGGTTTGGGAAGCTTCATGGGCAACTTCAATATAAACGGATCGCCCTAAACGCAAGCGACGATGTTCTTAAACGATCAATCGAACCCCGCTGACGCACCCGGTGAAATCGGTGCAGATCGCGGCGAACGAGCTTTCCTTGCCGAGAGTCGCGGCGTGTGCGGGTTGGCCTGCTAGACCTTGCTCCAGTAATTCCGGCATTTTACCGGCGAGCAGCACCGCCGCGATGGCGATCAGCGGTGATGCGCTGAACGTTTCGGCGACGTGTCCGTAGATCGCCGAAACGCCGGGATTGCCGCTGTGTCGAAGGGCCGCGGATTCGGTTCGATCGATCCAGGTGCCGCAGGCGGAACTCAGAACCTGCGAAGGATTGTTCAGATCGGCCAGCACGCGGGAGAGGGTCTGGATGGCGGTTGACGGTGTGCCGCGTGCGGCGGCGGTGGCATCGACCCGCGCGCGTGAAGTGCCGCCGCGCCGTTCGATCGACGCGCGCGATTCGAGAATGAACGTGACCGCTCCGGCCCCGCAGGTAAAGCCTTTTTCGGTGGCGAATGGCGCACCGGCCTGCGACTCCGCCCGTAGGCCGCAGTGAAGATAGGACTGATTGACGAGGTCGCAATATTCCTCGCCCGCGCTGACGATGGCGCGGTCCCACACCCCCGCGCTGATTCTGGCGGCGGCCAGGGCGAGCGCATCCAATCCCGCGGTGCGCGTGCCGATGAGAGTCTGGCACGCGCCTTTGAGCGACAACATCAAACTGAGCTGCGCCGCTCCGGCATTGGGCACCGCCTCGGCGAACAGGATGGGATTGGCGGCGACCAAACCTTCCTCGATGATTTGTCGGTAATACGAGGCGCTGAAATTACAGGAGCCGTGCATCGAGCCGAGAATCGCGGCGCAGTCCTCGGCAAAAGGGGCGGTGTCGTGAATGCCCGCATCGCGCAGCGCGAGAGTCGCGGAGGCGAGCGTGAGCTTGACGTAATCGCTCATTCGACGGACACGCCGCGCGTTGAGCAGACCTTCGAGCGCGCTGTCGGGCACAGGGCCGGTGTCTTTTTTCCAGGCGGGTTCGGATGGATCGGCGAGGCGCGCGAGAAGGGCTTCGTTGCCGATGATGCCGGGAGCGATGACGCCGATGCCGGTGATGTAGACGGGGGAGGACTGAGGGCTGAGGACTGGGGACTGAGAGTGATGGGGTTTTTCGGGTTGGGAATGCATGGGCGGGACGCCCATGCCACCTAACACGATGCAGGTGTTTGCGCCGCCGAAGCCCAGGGAGGTGTTGAGCGTGGTGCGGAGGGCGGCGGGTTTGGGTTTTCCGGTGACGAGTTGGAGATCGGTAAACTCGACTTCTTCAGGTCGCACGTGGACGGTGGGGGGAATGATTTGATCGCGAAGAGCCATGGCCGACAGCACCAGTTCGACCGCCCCCGCGCCGCCCAGCGTGTGACCGAGATGGCTCTTGAAGGCGATGACGGGAACATTTGGAAGATGCACTCCAAACACGCGGGAGAAGGCGGCATATTCGCCGGCATCGTTGTCGGGCGTGCCCGTGGCGTGGGCCGCAACCAGGTCGATATCGGTGGGCGACAGACCGGCACGTTCCAACGCCTGAATCATCGCGCGCGCCGCCCCGTCGCCTTGCGGGTGCGGCTGCGTGAGATGGTGTGCATCGGCGGATTCACCCCAGCCGCGTATTTTCGCAAGCGGTGTCGCGCCGCGGCGAACGGCATCGCTCTCGCGCTCCAGCACGACGATCCCATATCCCTCGGCCAGCTTCATTCCCTGACGCCCCTTGGCGAAAGGGCGCAGCGGCCCATCGGCCACGAGGCGCAGGCTGTTGAACCCGCCATATACATATTCGCTGATCGTGTCATAGCCGCCGGCGATGACGACGTCGGCCTGCCCGGTCTGCAACAGCGTGATGCCCATCGCGATGCTGCCGAGGCTGGATGAACAGGCCGAACAGTTGGTCGCGCTGAAACCGGCGATTGGAAAACCGTCGAGCGCCGATTGCAACGTGCTTCCCGCAAGAAAATCCCGCAGCGAGGCGAAACTTTTATCGCGAAGAAAACGACCGGCGGCGCGCATTCCGTGCAGGGTCGTGCCGAGCAGGCAGGCGCTGCGCGTCTCCGCGCAGGGCGAAGTCTCATGCAAACCGGCATCGCGCAGAGCCTCGCCGATCGTCCAACGAAGGTAGCGCACTTCCCGCGGTAAATCGGGTGAAAATGTCGCTGGCAGATCGACCGCCTGGCCACCGTCTTTCCCGGGCGGCAGCGGAGATTCCATCGCGCTCATCGGCCCCAGTCCGCTTCGACTTTGGAGAATTCCCCGCCACGTTTCCTCGCGAGAAAGTCCCAATCCCGTCGCGAGACCGGCACCGGTGATGACGATGGATTCGGGGGAAAAATTCATGGCGTTGCATCTTCGACAAATGCCGGGTTAAGCACGAGCCATTGCTCGGGGTACGCCGCCACATATTTTTCGATCGCCTTTCCCAATTGCAACAGCGCCGGATGGACACCGTCGATCAACACGGCATCGGGATCGACGTGAATCGGCGCTTCGGCAAACACACGGCAACGGCCGGCGGCGGTTCGCACGGTGAATACCGGTACGATCGGGCTGCCGCTGATCTGCGCCAACCTCACCGGTCCAAGCGGCAGCAGAACATGACCGCCGAGCATCGGCACCGCCTGCGCTTTTTGGCCGGGCATCGCACGGTCGACCTGCACGACGACCACCTGATCATTTTCCAGCGCATCGCGCAGGCGCATCCACGTTTCCCAGCCATCATCGATCGCCGCTTCCTTGACACCCAGCGTCGTTCGCAGGGCACGGCGGATGGATTCAAAACCGTCCAGCACATCCCGCTTGAACACGACGTGGATATTCGGCTCTACATCCACCAATGCCGCCAGACCCACCTCGAATGAGCCCATGTGGGCTGTTGCAATGATCGCGCCGCCACCGGTTTTTCGATGGGCGACATAGGCATCCCGCCCTTCGACCGATTCGATCTGCCCGTGCAGTTCGGCGGCGGTCATCGCGCTGCTCCGGCCGACATCGACTACAAAATCGAAGAAGTGTCCGACGACGGCTTTGGCAAAGGCTTCGCATCGGGCGGCGGGGAGGTCGGCACCGAGAATTCGCCGTGCGTTGGCAAAGGTCGCGCGGCGGACTTTGTGCGAAAACCGCACCGTCCCCCACACCCCCGGCCGTTTCATCGCGCGTAGCAGCCAGGGGGCGCTTCGCGCGAGATGGAATAACGATTTCAACCAGAAGCCCGCGACCGCATGGCGAAATTTCGGCGATGGAGCGGTGGAGCGCGGCACGGCGGGCGGGGTGGGGATTTGATCGATGGCGATGAATTTCACGTCAATGCTTATTTTCGCGGCGACTCGGGCGGACCACCCAAATGCTCCAGCGGTCGAACCGTCCTGGTCTCGGCCGGCAGCTTTAGTTTCAGGCGGGCATCCTCCAGATTCGTGTTCGTCTTCACGTTGGAAAATCGAATCACGGTCTTCTCGCCGTCGGAATCCACCAGTTGAAACGCCAGTATAAAACCGCGCTCGGCATCGATCAACACTGTGACGGAGTCGACATGCTCGCGCAGCGCCGCTTCGGTGGGAGTCAGATGGATCACCAATCGATCGGCCCGTTCCTCCCGCCCGAAATCCTTCGCGGCACCCGGCGTGAAACTGAAGTGCGGAATCAACACCGCCAGCCGCGGCAAAGGTGAGGCGGCGAGTGACGATAACTGCCCGGCCAGCGGGTAAATCTCGACGGCTTTCTGCTTCGGGTAAAAGATGCTCACTTCCGTCTCGTCGACGCGCATGATCGTCGGTTCCGGCGTTCGCGTGTCCCAGAGCATGGCCGTGCCTTTTGCCTGGACCGTGCCGGAACTGATCATGGGTTTTTTAAGCAGCGGGGTGAATTTTTGCTGCTCGAAATCGGCGGTGAGATCGACGATTTTCCCGGCCTTGGCGTCGACGGCCACCATGCGGTTCCACAGCGCCGCATCGATTCCCGCAGGAGCCTCGGTAAGCGAATCCGCGCAAGCATAAGAAGCGACAACGACAAATAGAAGAACGATCCCGACCCCGTTTAGCGGCAGTGCCGGAGGCACGCGTTTCTTTCCTAGTCGACGAAAATGCCGCAGAAAACGTGTGCCTCCGGCACTACCGCTAAACGAAAATGCGAAGCTCATTGCGGTTTATCTCCCTCGCCCCGATGCAGCGTGAGCGATCCACCGGCGACGACGACCGATCCGACTTTTGCAATCACCTCGCACATCTGCAACGGCCCGAGAATCCGCGTGATTTTAGACTCCAGCTCAATCTCCACCGGCGGCGCGACCGCCTGCTCGAATCGAAGATCGATCTGCGCCAATTTCCCCTGCGATCCACTGCCGGTCGGACCCGCCAGCCCCGACAACTGCGCCAATGCCTCGGCGATCAACACTCCCGGGACGATCGGTTTCCCGGGAAAATGGGCGGCGAAAAAAGGCTCGTCGCCTTTCAGCGACCACACGCCGCGAGCCATCTCGCCGGGCCGTACCTCCGTCACGCGCGAGACGAATCGAAACGCCGCACCGTGCGGCAATCGGGCGAGCCAGTCGGTCGGCGGAGCGGAAACGATTGGCTTGGGAGTGGTGGCCGATCGATGATCCTGAACGTAGCGGGCCAGCGTAGAGACGTTGTGAAACACTTCTTTGCCGACGGCTTCATTGGGGATTCGCACCCCCATCTGCCGCTCGATGCTGGTGACCAGAAGCAGCATGTCGAGCGAATCCAGATCGACATCCCCCCCAAAAAACGGCATGTCTTCGGCGAGCGGCGCATTGGGGTCTAGCTTGAGATCGCGCCGAAGAATCGTCTTGATCTGCTGGAGAATCTCGGGGTCGATGGGAGAAGTCATAGAGCTTGTTTTAGAACACGGCTAGTTTCGCCGTAGCATGGGCTACCAGCCCATGATTTTTTGTGTTGAAATCCAAAGACCTGGGCTGGTAGCCCATGCTACGATAGCCTTCACCGTGTTTGTAAACACGCTCATAGACGTTGGATCTTCTTTCACTCTTAGACGCGATTCTCTGGATTGCCGGTTCTTTTGCAAGTTGGCACCTGTTTTATAGCAGGCCAAATAGCCACCACCGATTCCCACGGCTATACTCGCCCCCCGCATGATCACGCCTGTCTATCGCCTGGCAAGAGCCCTCTGTCGATTCGTCCAGCTTTGCTGCGTTCGGTTGGTGGTCGTCCATCGCAATCGCCTCGATCGTTCCGGGGGGTTTGTGCTGGCCTGCACGCACCTCAGCCATGTCGAGCCGGCGATTCTGACGGCGATTCTTGATCGCCAGATCGACTGGATGTCGCGGATTGAATTTCATCGCTACCGTCTGGTGGCCCGATTTCTTGAGGCGGCTGGCAGTTTTTCGGTAGATCGGAACGGGGTGCCGGTCAAATCGATCCGCACGGCAATCAAGCGAGTCCAGGCCGGTAAGGTCGTCGGCATTTTCCCCGAAGGCGGCGTGGCCCGTGGGAAAATGTCGGTGATGCAAGGTGGGCCGATTAAAAAAGGGGTCTGCGTCGTTTCGTATCGTGCCGCAGTGCCGGTGCTGCCAGTACTGGTACTGGGGACGGAGACGTTGACGAAGGTGGGGCCATGGATGCCTTTCAAGCACGCACGGCTGTGGGTGATCGCCGGGAATTTAGTACATCCCCATCTCGACGAACCCCGCCGAAAGGTGGCGCGCGACCTGATGGCAAAAGATCTTCAGGCGGAATTTCAGGCGATGTATGTGGAACTGTCTATGACGTGCGGCCTGGGAGCAAGCCCCGTCTGCCCTTCCCTATCGTCTTAACAATTAACCCAATCTTAACATTAAGGACATCTTTCATTAACAACAGGCGGGTAATCTCTTGGCAACTCAAATGAAGGAGATTCCATGAATCGAGTGTTACAGGGATTGACGACGTTGGCCTTGTCGGCCATTTGCACGATCACGCAGGCCGAGGAAATCCGCATGCAGGGCGCGGGCTCCACATTTGTGGCCCCTCTCATGCAGCGATGGACGACGGAATATCAAAAAGCGCACCCGGACGTGAAGATCGATTATCAGTCGATCGGTTCCGGCGGGGGCATCAAGGGCATCACCGAGAAGACCCTTGAATTCGGTGCCAGCGATGCCCCGATGAGCAAGAAGGAAATCGACAAAGCAGGTGGCGGGATCATCAACATTCCCGTCATCGCCGGTGCGGTGGTGGCGGCTTATAATCTTCCGGGGATGTCGGGCGATCTGAAGCTGGATGGACAGACGTTATCTGACATCTTCCAAGGCAAGGTCAGCAAGTGGAATGATGCGAAGATCGCCGGAATGAATCCGGGGACGACCCTGCCCGATCTGGCGATCACTGCCGTTCATCGCACGGACGGCAGCGGAACAACGTTTATTTTCACGAGCTATCTGTCCACGCAAAGCACGGATTTCAAGGAAAAGGTCGGCGCGGCGAAGCAGGTCGAGTGGACCGGTGGGCAGGCCGGCAAGGGCAACGAAGGCGTCACGCAGGTCGTCCAGGGAACGCCGGGCGCGATCGGCTATGTCGAATTGGCTTACGCCAATCAGAACAAGCTGTCGTTTGTTTCGATGAAGAACCTGGAAGGCGAGTTCGTGAAAGCGTCTCCCGACTCCACTTCCCTCGCTGGTGCGGCGGCGTCGAAAGAAATGAAGGACTCGCTGATGGTTCCACTGTGGAATCAGCCGGGCAAAGGGGTCTACCCGATCTGCGGAATGGTGTATGTGTTGGTCTACCAGGATCTCGGATATGTGAAGAGCGAGGCGAAAGCGAAAGCACTCACCGATTTTCTGAGCTGGGCCACCCAGGATGGCCAGAAGTTGGCGTCCAGCCTCGACTACGCCCCGCTGAATGAAGCCATTCAGAAGAAGGTGGCTGCAATGCTTGGAACGCTCACGTGGTCCGGTAAGCCGGTGATGATGGCTAAGTAATGATTGGGTATTTTGCAAAACGGGTGGAATGGGTGTCTCGCCCATGCTTTTTCCCGGAATAAATGCATGGGCGAGACGCCCATGCCACCTTATGCAAAAACCAATTTGTCCCCTCCTTTCGAGGGCGAGGGATGTTTTCTTTTGAATATGGAATCGCTTAAAATCTCCCCTTCAGGATTTTGGATAACCCAACCCGCTTAACGCATTAAAGCGGAATGGCTACTTTAGTGGCCGTGGTCTTAGTTACTCGAACGACTTTCAAACGAACGAAGAAAGACCCCTCACCCTAACCCTCCCCCCGGAGTACCGGGGGGAGGGGACCGGAAAAAGTGCTGATGGCTGTCGAGATTTTAACTTCAAGTCCGGCAACGCTTCGAGGCGGGGGGGATGCTCCACACCGACCGGATCAATCCGCGTCCCGGTTGAAGACCCGCACACGAGGCATGGGTTCCGATGCCGTCCTTGGATTCTTCGTCCGATTCGGGGCGGTCACCGTCCTGGTGATGATGGCCAGTCTGGTGTTCGTGCTGTTCCGGGGTTCGCTCGACAGCATGAAAACCTTCGGCCCGAAATTCCTCGTCTCCAGCACCTGGCGGCCAAACGATTTGGAAGTGACCAAACGCACGTCTGATGGAAAAATCGTCCGCGATGCCGATGGCGATCCCGTGATGGAAACCATCCCCGCAAAATTCGGAGCGCTCCCCGCGATCTACGGCACGGCGGTCAGTTCCATCGTGGCACTTACCCTCGCAGTCCCGCTCAGTCTCGGCGCGGCGCTATTTTTGATCCGCATCGCCCCGCGACTTCGACCCCGGCTTCCCAACGGTTGGCGGGTGCCAATCGATATGTGGATCTCTTTTCTCATCGAATTCTTAGCCGCCATCCCCAGCATTGCCTATGGGATGTGGGGATTGTTCGTGCTGGTTCCGTACATGCAGAGCCATCTCGAACCGGGATTGAACTGGATTTTCGGCCATGTCCCCGGCTTGGGTTTCATGCACGCCGACGCTCTCACCGGTCGCGACATGCTGACCGGGAGCCTGGTGCTGGCGATCATGATCGTGCCGATCATCACCGCCGTCAGTCGCGATGTGTTGCGTGCGGTGCCACAGGCGCAGATCGAAGGTTCGCTGGCATTGGGGGCCACCTGGTGGCAAAGCTGTTTTGAGATGTTGCGTTACAGTCGCAGCGGATTGTTCGGAGCGGTGATGTTGGGACTGGCCCGCGCCGCCGGTGAAACGATGGCCATCAGTATGGTGATCGGGAACATTCCCAATATCAAAGCCACTCCTTTCGCCGCTGCGCAGACCATGTCAAGTCTGTTGGCCAACGAAGTCTCCGAGGCGTCGACCAAGCTGCACACGTCCTCGCTTTTACAGGTGGCCCTGATCCTGCTTCTGATGTCGCTCGCTTTCAATATCGTCGCTCGGAAACTGATTGTCGGAAAAGGCGGGGGCGTTCGTGGGTGAACGCCCCTTCCTTGTCATAGTACTGAACGTAGGGTCCGCTAAAGCGGACCCTACGAAAAGGCTTCGATTAAAAGTGTAAACCCATGAGCCTCACGGCTATTTCAAAAAGGAAAAACACGAAAGCCCGCATCATCAGCGGCTTCATGTACAGCCTCTGTGTCATCTTCACCGGCTTCATTCTGTCGCTGTTGCTGTGGGTCGTCGGCTATCTTATTAAAATCGGTTGGCAGTCCGTCACCGTCGCCTTTTTTACGCAGGTGCAGATTCCCTACGGCGCGGAAGGATATCCCGGCGGAATGCTCAACGGTTTGCTCGGCACGCTCGTGCTGGTCGGCATGGCAGCGGTGGTGGGCATTCCCATCGGGATGCTCGCGGGGATATTCCTTTCGGAATATGGCGCAAATTCCAAGCTTTCATCGCCCGTGCGATTTGTGGCGGATGTATTGGCCGGTGTGCCGAGCATCGTCGTCGGCATATTGGGTTATGAACTGCTCGTCGTGCCCATCGGAAATTACAACGGCTGGGCCGGCGCGCTGACCCTGGCATTCATTATGGTGCCCATCGTGGCCCGCACCACGGAAGAAATGCTGCGACTGGTGCCCCATAGTTATCGGGAGGCTTCGATCGCACTCGGTGCCACCAAGGCTCGTACCATTCTTCGCGTCGTGGTCCCTTCAGCCGCCGGAAGTTTGATAACCGGCGTGATGCTGGCCCTGGCCCGCGTCGCCGGTGAAACCGCACCGCTGCTGTTCACGGCCCTGGGCAGTCGACTTTTAACCGTCAACCCGAATCAGCCGTTTCCATCCCTCACCAAACAGATATACGATTACGCCACCGGCCCGTATGAAGCGCAAAAGCGAATGGCCTGGGCCGGAATTCTCGTGCTGATCAGTCTTATTTTTGTGTTTAATCTGAGCGTCCGATTGATCGCCCGTTCAAAGCATGGAACCGCTTGAGAAATCGTAGCATGGGCTACCAGCCCATGTATTGCATTTAAAATTAAAACAAGGGCTGGTAGCCCAAGCTACGAAATGGGAAACGACATGATGCAACGAGCTCAAACCACTTTAACCCACCCGAGCGATCCGCCCGCGGCGCGGCCAGGCCCAAAGCCCGCCGGCGCGAGCGTCAACTCAAATCCCGCCGAAAACCGTGCGGCTGCTTCGTTGCCCGTCGTGCTGCCCGGTGTCGCTCCCACCGATGTTCACCCGGAGGTCGATGCCGAAACCCACATTCTCACCGTCGATAATTTCAAACTCGCCTACGGCAAGCGCCAAACCCTGCACGGCATCAACATGAAGATCGCCGGGGGCAAGGTCACCGCGCTGATCGGTCCCTCCGGTTGCGGTAAATCCACCCTGCTGCGCAGCATGAACCGTCTGAACGATCTCGTCGACGGCGTGAAGATCGAAGGGGACATGCGCTTCAAAGGCCAGTCCATCTACGACCGCAATGTCGACGTGATCGATCTCCGCAAAAAGCTGGGGATGGTCTTTCAAAAGTCCAATCCGTTTCCCATGTCGATCTTTGAAAACGTGGTGTACGCCCTGCGCATCGCCGGTGAACGCTCGAACGCACGGCTCGATGAAGTCTGCGCAAAATCATTGAAAAGCGCAGCCCTGTGGGAAGAAGTGAAAGACCGCCTGCATTCCAGCGCCTTCGGACTTTCCGGCGGGCAGCAGCAACGCCTTTGTATCGCCCGCGCCATCGCCGCCGAACCCGAAGTGCTGTTGATGGATGAACCGTGTTCGGCGCTCGACCCGATCGCCACGCAGAAAGTCGAAGAACTCATCTACGAGCTTCGCGGCAAGTACACCGTCGTGATCGTCACCCACAACATGCACCAAGCCGCCCGGTGCAGCGACTACACCGCCTTCATGTACATGGGCCGCATCATCGAATACGGCCCCACCGAAGCCATCTTCGTCCGCCCGCACTTAAAAGAAACCGAAGCCTACGTCACTGGAAGATTCGGCTAACTTCTGACTACTAACTACTGACTACTGACTACTAACTACTAACTACTGACTACTGACTACTGACTACTGACTACTGACCCCCCGGGAGTCCGCATGAGACATTTTGAAGAACTGCTGCAGGAACTGCTCCAAAAAGTGGTGCGGATGGGCACCGTTGCCGAAGGCATGATCGAGTTGGCGACCAAGACGCTCGTGGATCGCAACGAGTCGTATGTCGAGAAAATTTGGGAGAAGGAGCGGGAGGTGAATCGGCTTCAGGTGGAGATCGACGAGCAGGCCGTCACGCTCACCGCGATGCAGCAACCGGTGGCCCGCGACGTGCGTTTTCTGTTCATGGCCTCGCGCATCGGAGGTGAGCTCGAGCGGATCGCGGATCAGACGATCAACATCTCGCAGAACGCTCATTTCGTGATGCAGGGCCCGCCGTTGCGACCGCTGGTGGATGTGCCGATCATGGCCGACATCGCCCAGAAAATGGTGCGCGACACCGTCACCGCGATGATCAAAAAAGACGTTTCGCTGGCGGAGAAAGTGCTGGAGGAAGAATACAAAGTCGACGCCTTCCGCGACCAGATTTTCCGCACGCTGTTGACCTACATGATGGCCGACCCCGGCACGATCGGCCGCGCGCTGTCGCTGATTTTGATCTCGCGGAATCTCGAGCGCATCGGCGATCACGCCACCAACATCGCCGAGGAAGTGATCTACTGGATCCAGGGCCGCGACATCCGCCACAAGCGCCTGCATCCGCTGCCGGGCGAGTCGGCCAGCTTGGTAAAGAGCGTAGAGTCTCGCGACTAAAAATTATCAATTGACCCGAAGTGGTCTGTCTTAACCTTTCACCGCGGCATGGGCTTCCAGCCTATGTTGACGGTGTCGTACTAAAAGCAATTTTGATATTCGTTTCCACATGAACCCGAACGCGAAAAAACCCGGCGTCAATAATTTTTAGATCATCAGAGGATGGGGGTGCCACAGGTCGCGGTACTCCGAGACCTGTGCTT
>JANXVV010000606.1 GCA_025351525.1 Humisphaera sp.
GCCGGCGGCGCGGGGGAAAGAGAAGCGTCTTTCAGTGGAAAGACGGGGAGGTTGTGCAAGCCATGAGCGGTTCCTTTCGTGCGGGAGTTTACCCGCAGTGAGGGACCGAGGCGCGCCAGTCGGGGGTGGGGAAGATCAAACCCCACGCCGCCGCATGCGCGCCGGGGGCGTTGAACCGCCGCTTTCCAAAGACATATTGAGCGCGGGACGGACGCATGCTTGCCAACTCCACCCAGGTTACTGAAAATACCGGACAGTAATGGCAGGTTGCCCATGCCACATAATGGTGCCGAACGATTTCCCCCATGCCACCTGAAAGATTTAATCATGCCATTCACCAACCGCCTCGCCGATGAAACTTCGCCGTACCTGTTGCAGCACGCGCACAATCCGGTGGACTGGCATCCCTGGGGATCGGAGGCTTTTGAAAAAGCCCGTCGGGAAAACAAACCGATTTTTTTGTCGGTCGGTTACAGCACCTGCTACTGGTGCCATGTGATGGAACGGCAGTGCTTTGAAAACGAGGACATCGCGGCGGAGATGAACGCGCGGTTCATCAACATCAAAGTCGATCGTGAGGAACGGCCCGATGTGGATCAGCTGTACATGACGGCGGTGCAGGTGCTCACAAGGCAGGGGGGTTGGCCGATGAGCGTGTTTCTCACGCCGTCACTCGAACCGTTTTTCGGTGGGACTTATTTTCCACCCACCGACAGCCATGGCCGGCCGGGGTTTCCGCGATTGCTGACGATGTTGCAGGCGGCTTACGACGATCGGCCGGGGGATGTGAAGCAGACGACCGAGCAGTTGCGCGGAATTTTAAAGCAGATGGCGGTGCCCGCGCCGCCGTCGAAAGCAATGACGCTGGATGCGGATTCGATCGACGAAATCATCGACCGCTCCATGAGCGATTTCGATTCGGTCCATGGCGGGTTCGGCGGAGCCCCGAAATTTCCACGGCAAACCTTGCTGCAATTGATCCTGGTGCATCAGTCGATGAAGCCGAATGCGGCGAGGTTGAAGATGCTCGCGCGCACGCTGGATGCGCTGGCGGAGGGGGGAATACGCGATCATCTCGGCGGTGGGTTTCATCGATACAGCACCGATGCCAAATGGCTGGTGCCGCATTTTGAGATCATGCTATACGACAATGCAATGCTGGGGTGGGTCTATGTCGAGGCGTTTCGGCAGACGGGTTTGGAGCGGTTTGCCCTGGTTGCCAAAGGGATCTTCAATTTTGTGCTGCGCGAGATGACCTCGGCGGAAGGGGCGTTCTACACCGCGTTTGATGCGGAGGTCGATTCAAAAGAGGGTTTGAATTATCTGTGGACAAAATCGGAAATGGAGAGTGTGTTGAGGAGCGCGCTCAAGCCGGAGGATGATGTCGCATTATTTCTGCGTGTCTATGGGGTTGATCGAGGTCCGAACTTCGCCTACCCGCATCATGGGGATGGCAGCCCCGATACCAATATCCTCTACCTTCCCCGCCCGCTGTTGACTGTCGCAAGTGAGATGCGGATCACCGTCGATGAACTCGATCAACGCCTGGCCCCGATGCGGGCGGCGCTGCTGGCCGTCCGATCGCGGCGAAAGCAACCGCTGCTCGACACCAAAGTGCTGACGAGCTGGAACGCGCTGATGATTCGGGCGCTGGCGTTTGCGGGGAATGTGCTTGCCGAATCGCGTTACACGGCGGCGGCGGAAAAGGCGGCGCGGTTCCTGCTGGACAAGCACCGCGATGCCGCCGGCCAACTATGGCGGACGAGTCGCGAAGGGAGCCGACCGAAGATCGCCGCGTTTCTGGATGACTACGCGTTTCTGGCCGACGCGCTGTTGGAACTCGGATGGAAGGGGGACGCGGTCAACATCGCCGACCGAATGGAGAAGGAATTTGCCGATCCGCACGGTGGGTTTTATTTCACCAGCGTCTCCGCGACGGATCTGATCGTCCGGCAGATGGTCGGCACCGACAGCCCGCTGCCCAGCGGAAACGGCGTCGCGGCGAAAGTGATGGTGCAACTCGGGCGCGTGGAAATGGCGAGGAACACGGTCGCGGTATTTGCGCAGGGCCTGGAAAATCACGGCGAGGGAATGAGCGCGCTGGTGGAAGCCGCCGCCCGGTGGGTGGAGAATCACGGGGCGGTCGAGGTGGCGGCGAAAACCTCACAAGTCTTAAGGCCCTCGACCCCAAAAGACACGGCGGAGCGGATCGTCAAAGCGACGGCCACTTGGGATAGTCCCCTCCAATGCTCCATTGAGTTAATCATTCAGCGCGGGTTTCACATTCAGGCCCATGACGCGGGCGACGGATTGATCGCGACGACGCTCGGCGTGCCGGAAGGCGCGACAGTGGACTATCCACCGGGAAAAGAGACGCGCCTGGATTTCGCCGATGGGTTGGTGCGGGTCTATGAGGGTACTGTCATCTTGCGCGTGACCTTCGCCACCCGGCCAACCTCGACGATCAAGCTGGGGCTGACCTATCAAGCCTGCGACGCATCGGCGTGCCTGCCGGTGGTGACCAGGGCGATCGAGCTGCACGTTTCATAATGCTGGCAAAGTGCTTCAGTTTGTGGTGCGGGCTTCCAGCCTGCCATCGACGGCACTCCGCTCCAAAAACGTGGAGAAAATGCCGAGACGCTTTTTAAAGGCTTCGCGGTCTTTTGATGCGCGGTATTGGAGCATCAAAAAGGGCGGGCCTTATTTAAGGCCCGCCCTTCTGATCTACCATGGGACATCCGGATCGAGAAACCTCATCCGACGCTATAAAAGACACCCTGAAACACGTCTTGCGATCCCTGGGAAACGGGATTGCCGTTCGAGTCGATGGTAAATATGCGACCGTTCTTCACTTTACTCCGCTTACCGGAGCCGGTCACGAAGCCGCTGACGCCGACATTCACCGTCTTTTGCGTGATAGAGATGACGCCGCCGGTGTTCGTGGTGACGTTGGCCACAAAAGTTCCCGTGCCATTGATGCTGCCATCGTCGATATTGCGGCTGACGAAGGGCAGGTTTAACACGCCGTTCACGTTGCGATTATTGGAAATCAGATTGAGCGTGATACCGACGTTTTCCGGCCCGATCGTGGCAATTGCGCCGATACTTCGGAATGCAAACACGGCGTTGCCAATGACCGGAGTATGGATGGAAAGTGTGAGGGTTCCATTAGCGAGCAAATTCACTCTCTGGCTGCCGATCACTCCCGCCAGCGCGGGCAGAAGGAAGTTGGCATCCGGTGCACCCAGGCCGCTCGCCAGATCATAACCCGGATAGGTTTGATGGCCGGGGCCGCCGCGAGCCGCGTTATTTCCGACCGTAATGTCGGTGAAATTCTGCGTCGGGGCCTCGGCAAACGCATCATACAGTCGTTGGTTCAAGGTCTGTCCCAACTGGCTTTGCCCGAGCGTGTCTCGCAACTCGTTGGCGTCGGCCACCATGCCTGCAAAGAGCGGCGCGCTGATGCTGGTGCCGGTGACATTGGCCCAAGGAGAATTAACTCCGTGATCGGATGGAATATAGGGATCCGTACTGCTGAAACCGTAGTGTCGGTTTTTCGGTCCAAAACCACCTGAGGGGATCGGGTCATAGTATACCGAAAGACCGCTTGCCCGAGCGGCAGCCACCAAACTGATGTCCGGAACGAGTCGACCCGTACTTGTATTTTTGAGGGCCTTGGACGAATTTTTTAGGATGTTCTGAAAAGCCGGACGCGGTTCGAGAGCGCTTTCGCCACCGCCGGTGTAGAGCCATGCGGTTTCACTTTGACGCGTCCCCGCCACGTCAGTGCGAAGGACGGTACCGCCAACAGCGGTGACGTGCGGGGATACCGCTGGCATGGACCGCGCGCCTGCGTTGTCACCCGAAGGTGCAATGAATGAGATATTTTGCGCTTGAGGTTCACTAAATAGCGCATCGTACTGGCTCAGTGTAGCCGCATCCTCCGCGGCACTGGCAAGGCTCATGGAAACGACGCCACCCCCATTGGGGTTGCGCGGATCCGCAATACCCGGTGGGTTGGTGCTGCCAGGGTTCAAAATATCGATCGCCTTCTGGATGCCCAGTCGAAGATCTGCAGGTTGAACAACACCCCCCACGCTGTTCACTTCCACCAGATAGATGGTCGCAGCGGGTGCCATCGCGCTGGCCCACTGAACAGCCATCGTCGTTTCAACGGCTCCGACGTTGTCGTAGCTGATGTTGATACCCGCGACGCCATCGCCGTAGGGATCGGTCAGCGAGGTTGTCACTCCAGTCAAAGGTTCGGCAGCCACGATTCTTTGCAGAGCTCCACCATTTTGATAAAAGAGTTGAGCACCCCCGGCCGACACCGTCACGGGAAATTGCCGGTTAAATTCCGCCAAGTTTCCATAGTAACCTTCGAGCCCTGACGCGGGTGCGCCAATGATGACAATCACTTGATTCGCCCCGGTGTTTGTATACAGGGGGAATGAAGGGTTATAGGCATCGAGCGTATTGAGGTCGTAAGTCTGGCGAATCTGCTGCGGGGTAAAGCCGGGAGGACCGGAAAATCCGACCACCGGCGCCGGGAAAGCCGCAAATTTCTCTTCAGTGGATCCTGGTTGCGACCACACCGGAGCAGGATTTTTTTTCAGGACGTTGTTCGAAACATGGTGCGATGCAACTTGCGAGGTGGGCAACGCAAAGTGACTGACCGGGTGGGTCGCCCCCGAGAGGAGAAGGCGTCCTTCCAAAGTTTCGATTACCGGCTGAGCGGCCTGATCCAGTTGGCGAGCGGATGCTTTACGACGTTGAGCCCAAAATCCAAAGGTCATAGGGGTACTCCGATAAGGTCTGCAAACTTCAAACGCAGCAGAACCACCACATATTTCGTTGCCGCCAGGAATTCCGGCGACAACCGGCCACACTAGTCTACACTGCGGGCGCACCCTTGTTGTGTGCCTGAACCCAATCCTGGAATTAATTCCCGCAATGCAGATCGAGCCGAAACAGCACCGAAAACGAAACAACCGTTTCAAGTGCAATCGACCGCTTAAAATAGTGGGATTTTCAATTGAAGTCAACAGAAATCGATTTCCGCAACAGAATTTGTGCGGTCAAGGAAGTGCTGAATCACTGAATTCAAAGGGAATCTGCATCTACCGGACCTCCCCTGGCACGTTTGAGATCAACCGGCCCGGTTGGCCCGGGTAAAGCAGTGGAAATCATTGGCAGGCGGGCGACCGGCTTGGTCGCCAAAGAGACCGGCGATGATTTATGGATGTTTGAAAACTCCCGGTCGCGTTTGTATTCCATCGTCATTGATTTCGCCATAGGATAACGAAGTGGCTTTGGGTCGTCTTACAAGGCCGCGTCTGACGAAGCGTTTTTTATGGCAATGAACTGTCATTCAGAGAACCTATGAACAGATTCGTAGCATGGGCTGGTAGCCCATGCTACGCAAAAATTCAGAGGCTCTCGAAATGACAATTCATTGCCATAAAAAACGCTTCGTCAGACGCGGCCTTGTAAGACGACCCAAAGCCACTTCGTTATCCTATGGCGA
>JANXVV010000614.1 GCA_025351525.1 Humisphaera sp.
CCACGCCCGCTCCTGCTCGACCTGCTTCTGCCGAAACGCCGGGTCGGGATGCGTGAAATCCGGCGAGCAGCACATCATCGGAATCGACAGACCCCTATCTTCAACCTCGCGACGAATCCCCGGCCATTTGGCGGGGTCGCGCAGGTCGAGAAAGTCCATGTAAAATTCCAGCCCATCCACCTTAAGGGTCGCCGCCAGATCGATCCACTGGCGCAGGCTCATCTCCCCCGTGACGCACAGCGGATCCATGAACGCCTTCGGAAACGCAGCCAGTTTGGGTCGCATGAAACTCTCCATTCCGTTTCTCGTTTTTTAGCGGCTGTGCCAAAGGCACGCGTTCTCTTCCGTGACCCAAAAAAACGCGCCTTCGGCACATCCCCTTAAAAACATCCCTGAATCAGACGGCTTCCTTCGTCGGATTCCTTCCAATGATCGGAAACTGCTCCAATTCCATCACCGTGCCGGAGATGATCTGGCTTTCGTCGCTCATCCAATAGACCGCCGCCGCCGCCACTTCATCGGGCCGAAGGATTCGACCTGCCGGAGCGAGCGCCTTGGGCAACCGTGCATGCCAATCGGCGGGCTTGCCGAGCGATCGCTGCATTTTGTCTTCGTTGGCGGACAGCACCCAGCCGAGATTCATCTGATTGACGCGGACGCCGTCGACCCCGTGGGCATCCGCAAGATTGCGCGTCATCGTCATCAGCGCGCCCTTGGAAACGCTGTAGGCCAGCAAGTTCGATTCGCCGGTATAGACGTTGACCGATCCGATATTCAGCACCGCCCCTTGCGATTTTTTCAGGTGAGGGAACGCGGCTTGAATCAGCAGCATCGGCGCGCGGACGTTGATCGCCATCGTCCGGTCGAAGAGGGCAGCATCCGTGTTAAACAGGTTCGACCTGGGAATGGTCGCGGCGTTGTTCACCAGCCCGTCGAGCCGTCCGAAATGGTCGACCGCAAAACCGATCAATTGAGCGGCGGCATCGGCGTCGGCAAGGTCATTGATGAACAGGGCCGCGCGATCTCCCAGGCTGTCGACCACCGCCTCACCGGCGGCGCGATCCAAACCGTGAACGATCACCCGCGCGCCCTCGGCCACAAATCGCCGTGCCATCGCTTCACCGATCCCCGTGGCGCTGCCGGTGATCAAAATGTTTTTGTCCTTCAGCCTCATCGAATGCTCCATCGTACTGTGTCGATCTTGTCAGCCCGGATGATTCACCACGAAAACACAAAGAATTCTTTCAGGCGGAACGACCTGCAGCGGATTTTACAGCAATAATCGGAACGCATGGTACGCGCGTCGACAACTAATAAATCTTTGTATTCCTTCGTGTTTTCGTGACTTCGTGGTTTATCTGAATTTTTCAAATCAGCGGCTGCGCCAGAAGCACAGCCGCTAAAAAAAGAGGATACTTGCAGTGCCGCTATTTTTCGACGGGGCTCACGCGAGAATTTTTTTCACGACGTTTCCCCGCACATCGGTCAATCGAAAATCCCGCCCCTGGGATTTGAACGTCAGCTTCGTATGTTCCAGACCGAGCAGATGAAGAATCGTCGCGTGAAGATCGTGAACATGCACCGGGTCTTCGATCGGGGAGAAGCCCAGTTCATCGGTCTGCCCGACGCTCTGCCCGGCCTTCACCCCGCCGCCCGCCATCCAGACGGTTGCGCAATCGATGTGGTGATTGCGGCCGGTCGACTCGCGATTCTCGCCCATCGGGGTGCGACCGAATTCACCTCCCCAGATGACCAGCGTGTCTTCCAAAAGACCGCGCTGCTTGAGGTCTTTGATCAACGCCGCACATCCCTGGTCGACTTCACGGCAGACCTTGTCGAACGCACCTTCCAGATTTTCACCGGGGCCGCCATGACTGTCCCAATTCGTGTGGTAAAGCTGCACGAACCGCACCCCGCGCTCGACCAGCCGACGGGCCAGCAGGCAGTTGTTGGCGAACGACGGCTTGCCCGGGTCGGCCCCGTACATCGCCATCGTCTCCTTCGTCTCACCGCTCAGATCGATCAGTTCCGGCGCGCTGCTCTGCATGCGGTAAGCCATCTCGTAGGCGCTGATCCGGGTCGAAATTTCAGGGTCGCCGGTTTCTACGAGGCGCTGGAGATTGAGTTCGCGCACGGCATCGATTGTCTCGCGCTGCCGTTGCGGATTGATCCCCTGCGGGCTGGCGATGTCGACAATCGGATCGCCGCTGGCCCGTAGCGGAACGCCCTGATACTGGCTGGGAAGAAATCCACTGCCCCACAAAGCCGAACCGCCGCGCGGCCCGCGCGGGCCCGATTGCAGCACGAGAAAACCCGGCAGATCCTGCGACTCGCTGCCGATGCCATATGTCACCCATGCTCCCATGCTCGGGCGGCCAAACTGACCGGAGCCGGTGTTCATAAACAGCTTGGCTGGTGCGTGATTAAATACTTCCGTCGCCACGGTATGCACGAGTGTGATGTCATCGACAATGCCGGCGGTGTAGGGAAACATCTCCGAAACCCATGCGCCGCTCTTGCCATGCCGTGCGAACTTTCGACGTGAGCCGAGCAGCGTCGATTTATTTTTGAACGAGGTGTCCATGAACGCGAACCGCTTGCCTTCGAGATATGAATCGGGAATGGGCTTTCCGTTGAGCTCAACCAGCTTGGGCTTGTGGTCGAACAACTCCAGTTGGCTGGGACCACCAGCCATGAACAGGTAGATGACATTTTTGGCCTTGGCGGGGAAATGCGTGGGCTTGGGAGCCATCGGATTGATTAAGGCGGAGGGCGAGGCGCTGCTGGATTCACCGAGCAACGAGGCCAGCGCGATCGAACCGATTCCCAGGCCGCATTGGCTGAACAGGTGTCGGCGGGTGAGTTGGCGAAGCGCTTCTGGATTCATCTTGAAATCTCGAATAATCCACTGCTTAACGCGGCACGGGCTTCCAGCCCGTGTTAGCGGGCCTCTACGAAAAAAACCGTGCAAAACAATTTTTCATCTGCTTACATCGCTAACACGGGCTGGAAGCCCGTGCCACAGTGAGGCTCACAGAAGAAAATTTCGGAACCTTATTCCCTCGTGATGGCTTCATCGACATTTAACATCACGCGGGAGACCATTACCCAGGCGGCTAACTCTGCTTCGGCGATGTTTAGCGATGACGTTTCACCGATCAAGGACTTGGCTTCCTGCGGTGAATTCTTAAATTCCACTCGCTCTTTTTCCAACACGTTCCGTATCACCTTCAACTCCTCCGCAGCAAGTTTGCGACTGGTGCAAAGCCGAAAACCATATTCAATCCGACCCGCGTCTTCCAATGGCCCTTCCCGCAGAATGCGCTGCGCGAAGCTCTGCGCACATTCCACGAAAGCCGTGTCGTTCAACAGAGTCAAAGCTTGCAATGGTGTATTTGACCGATTGCGGCGGGTGCAGGTTTGGGTGGCATCGGGCGCATCGAATGACGTCAGCATGGGGTGCGGCGTCAGTCGCCATACCCATGTGTAAAGCCCACGGCGATATCGGTCGGCTCCCTCGCTCACTTTCCAAACTCGCTTGATCTGGCCGACGAACACACCTGGCGGTTGCGATGGAAAAACACTCGGGCCACCGATCTTGTCGGAAAATAGTCCACTAGCCACCAACTCCGCATCGCGCACCACTTCGGCATCCAACCGTACGCGCGACTGGCGCGCCAACAGGCGATTGTTCGGATCTTTTTCCTGCAGGGCGGGTGAGATGCGGGACGACTGCCGATATGTGGCCGAAGTCACGATGAGACGGTGCATCGCCTTCAGGCTCCACTTCCGATCGATCAATTCGGTGGCCAACCAATCCAGCAATTCCGGATGGGTCGGCTTGCTGCCCTGGGTGCCGAAATCATTTTCCGTTTCGACCAGTCCTCTGCCGAAATACTGAAGCCATAATCGATTGACCTGAACGCGGGCCGTCAGCGGATTGGTAGGATCGACGATCCATTTCGCCAGATCGAGGCGGGTCGGTTGGTCTACGTTTAGCGGAGGCAAAATCGCCGGCGTTCCCGGAGTCACCAAATCGGCATGGCGCGTGAAATCGCCCTTGATGAAAATGAAGCTCTCCCTCGGGGTTTTCCGCTCGGCCATCACCAAAGTCGTCACGCCCTCCGATTCCACTTTCAAACCCGCTTTTTCGGATTTCTTCCGAAGGTGCCCGGCATTCGGCAGCTTCAATTTCGGCTCTTCGCAATTGTTGAAGAACGCGAACAACCGGTAATACTCGCGCTGCGAAATCGGGTCGAATTTATGATTATGGCACTGCGCACATCCGACCGTCAGCCCCAGAAAAACCGAACCGGTGGTGCCGACCCGGTCGACAATCGACTCGATACGGAACTGTTCCGGATCGATTCCGCCTTCTTCATTGATCTGCGTGTTGCGGTGGAATCCAGTGGCGACCTGCTGATCGATCGTCGCGTTCGGCAGCATATCGCCGGCGAGTTGCTCGACCGTGAACTGGTCGAACGGCATATCCTGATTGAGCGCGCCGATCACCCAGTCGCGATACGGCCAGATCGAGCGCGGGTTGTCCTGGCTGTACCCGTTGGAGTCGGCGTAGCGGGCACCGTCCAGCCAGTGACGCGCCCAACGCTCCCCATAATGCGGGCTCGCCAGCAGCCGATCGACCGCCTTTTCATAGGCGTTCGCGGATGAATCGGCCAAAAAATCATCCAGCTCGCGGGGAGACGGCGGCAGGCCGACCAAGTCGAGGCCGACCCGCCGAAGCAATGTTTCCCTGGCGGCTTCCGACGATGGCTGCATCCCTTCCGACTCGAGCTTCGCCAACACAAACGCATCGATCGGATTGCGAACCCACGCCTCATTTTTCACCGCCGGTTTTGATAAACGAAGCGGTGGAACGAACGACCAGTGCTTTGCCACGGCGATTGCCGCGCCACCCTCGGGCCATTTCGCCCCCTCATCAATCCAGCGCGAGACCAACGCGATTTGATCATTGGGCAGCGGGTCTTTTTTGAGCGGCATCGGGTCTTCATCCCCCTTGCCGCGCAGACGTTCGACGAGCAGGCTTTTTTCTCCCTTGCCGATGAGCATCGACTTTCCCGAAGTGCCGCCGTCCATCGCCAGTTGCTTCACATCGAGCCGCAAGCCCCCCTTCTGCTTATCCGCGCCATGGCAGGACACGCATTGATCGGCGAACAGTGGCCGAATCTGCTTCTCGAAGTCCACTGGGACGTCCGCCGCCTGTACGGACAGGCCTGCCGCAGCGATCAGCAAACCATAAATCCATTGCAGTGATCGATGCATTCGTGCGGACCTCAAAACTCGCGGGCTTTTTCGCGGATTTGCCAGAGGTGCGCGCTTTTTAAACCGAAAAACGCGTGCTTCGGCACAGCCGCTAAAAAATTCAAGGACTCACGATACAAGCATTCCTCCGGAAAGTGACATCTGTTAATGTAATAGTATCCGATCCACTGAAAGTTGCAGAAGGATTTTCTCGAAACATGCTCCTAACATTTGCTGCGATTGAATTGAAGAAGGTTCCGTCAATTTAAATTGGATGCTTTGAATAAGGTGGCATGGGCGTCTCGCCCATGCATTTCTTCGTCCAAAAAGCATGGGCGAGACGCCCATGCCACCAGTTTTTCAAAAGACCCAAATCGCTTCGGTTGACATTCACACTG
>JANXVV010000621.1 GCA_025351525.1 Humisphaera sp.
ATGCTCAAGGTGCTGGAGATGCGCGAGCGCGAGGCGTCGCTCGCGCGGGCCCGACTGGCGAAAAAACGCGAGGCGGCGGAAAAAAAGAGCGTGTGAGGCACGAGGGTTCTTTTGCGCCGTCAAAGAACCCCACGCCGCCGCATGCGCGCCGGGGGCGTTCAACCGCCGCTTTCCAAAGACATATTGAGCGCGGGACGGACGCATGCTTGCCAACTCCACCCAGGTTACTGAAAATACCGGACAGTAATGGCATGATGCCCATGCCACGAAAATGCCGCCGAAAGCTCTTCCACACAAATCAGTTTGCGGGCTAATTTTTAGCCCGCTATGTGGCAAAATTCAATCATCGCCCGAATCAAATTCCCCCGCATCATCCCCGTATTTGACCCACTGCAAATACAACCCATGCGCCGGTGCCGTCGATCCCGCCGCCCGGCGATCCTGGGCGGCCAACATCTCCGTCATCTGTTCCGGCGTGAACCGCCCCAGCCCCACTTCCACCAGCGTGCCGGCGATGATTCGCACCATGTTCCACAAAAATCCCTTCCCCTCGACGCTGATGATGAGTCGCGGATGCCGATAGCTGACGGAGCATTCTGAAACCGTGCGCACGGTGTTGACCCGCCCATGCCCCGGCCGGGCGAAGCTGGCGAAATCGTGCGTGCCCACCAGCATGGCCGCCGCCGCCTTCATCGCGTCGATATCCAGATCCTTCCAGCGATGCCACGCGAGATCGGCGATGAACAACGGGCGGTCATCCTCATGCCAGATATAATATTGGTATCGCTTGGCGGTGGTCCACAGGATGGCGTTGAAATCGCTCGACACCGGTTCGATCGCGCGAACCAGAATGTCATCCGGCAACTGATGGTTGATCGCCCGCCTCATGCCGATCAGCGGAATCTGCGATTTATCCGTATCGAAATGGGCCACCTGTCCCTTGGCATGAACGCCCGCATCGGTGCGCGACGAACCGACGACGTTGACCGGATGGCGTAGCGTATGCTCCATCGCGCGGCGAAGCGTTTCCTGAATCGTCGGCAGGCCGCGACCGTGCGCCGGCGCGGCTTTTTTCCAGGTTTTGGGCACGTCCTGCACCTGCCAGCCGTGATACGCCGTCCCCCGATAGGCAAGCGTCATTCTGTAGCGTTGAAGCAATTGATCCATGAGCGGGGCGAGTGTAGCAGAAGATGCAACTCGTGAAGAATGCGATCGAGCACCGGGTTCCCTGGCACTCGCATCTGTCTTGCCTGTCCCCGTGTATTCAAGGGTGAAGGGCGTCGCTCCCGCGACGCCGGGGTCGGCGAGAATCGGCGGCAAGGGACTGCCGCCCTCCAGGGATTTGGGGGGATCGGAAAGAAACACGACTCATCCGCGCCGCCTCTCCCGCAGCGCCGCATTCGCCTCGGCCAACATGCGCGACTTGGCGGCGAGCACCAGTTGATTGATGTCAAATTCGTTCAACCCCGCCGCCACTCCCACCGTTCGCAGCAATTCCATCTCCTCGCGCGTCAGCTTCCCATCGGCCCACGCCTCGGCGGCCAGCGCGCCCAGCCAACCCCGCGCCTCCGAGGCATCATGCGGATTGGCGAGCACCAAATCCCCGCGCAGACCTGCGGCGATCATCGCCTCCATCTGTTCCGATGGAACATGCCATCGCGCGGCAAACTGCGTCAACTGCTCCCGCTCGCGCGGGTCGACATTCCCATCCACCGTCGCCATCTTCACCAGCCATGCCAGCAGAATTCGCGGATCGGGAATCGCCTGGGCCACCTCGCGCCATCGGGCTTTCCACTGGTTGGCCTCCGGATCGTTCTGACTCAGCACCCTTTCAAGCACCCACTCCCGGCTGCCATCATTCAACACCGTCCCACAAAATTCACAGGCATCGGAAGTGCCGCCATTCTCCGGGGCACCGCAATTGGGACAGTGCGCCGATGAAATACTCTTGCCGAGATTCGTCTTCACATTCGCGTTGCGGATCAGCACAAACCACGTCGCGGCCCACAGCTCCTCTCCCGTGTTTATAATCCGACCGGTCGCATCGGCGATGAACCGCTTGCCCGACCATCGCACCTCCACGACCGCCCGATCGCGATCGGTTGCCGGAATCACACCCATCGTTTTGACACCGCCCACCGCGCAATCTCCCGCGAACACCCTTCCTTTTTCAGCGTCGGCCTTCAGCCGTCTTGCATAGTCGCCGAGGAATTCCGGCGAGGCGATCTTCCGCAGCGGATCGATCCTGCCCGTCCGATCCGCCTTCGCCTTTCGCCAGAACATCACCGAAGCGCGGTCCTCCAGCGAGACAGTGTCAAATTCCGGATCGCGCCCCCGCAGCTCACCCACACCCGGCAGCGCGGCTCGGCGGGAAAACGCCCACTCGCTCTGCTGGGTGATCTCCGTCAGAACCCAGTCATACGCCCCGCTGCGCAACAGCGCCTTGCAGTGGGTGCAGTTGGCGGATTGATTCAGCTCGATCGGCGCGGCGCAATTGGGGCAGTTGCCTTCGATCAACCCCGCGCGGCCAATTTCGGTGGTGGCCGTCCGATGGCGGAGAAACGTCCAGAACTCGATGAATGGTTCCAGATTCGTCGATCCGGAAACGCGCTTCCCGTCCGCCAGCGATTCCCGCCAATCGCGCGCCGCCGCCCGAATGCGCACGGTCATCTCGTCGAACAATCCCTCGGAGGATACGCCGACGATATCGATCCATTCCACCGCGATGTTTTCCATGTGATCGCGATACCCCTCGGCCTTCTGCTCCTCGAATTGAATCAGGAACCGCTCATGGACTCCGTCTGAAAGGAACGGTCGAACCATGGCGACATTCTGCATGCACCACGCCGACTGAATCTTGTCGAACGCCAGATGCACCCGACGGCAGAAGTCGACTTCGTCAAAATTCGGATCGTGCCCGCGCACCCCCGCGATGGCGGTTTCCTTTTCACCCGCGCGCAGCACATCGCCCCCGCGTCGGATGACGCCGGATTCAAAACTGCTGTTGCCCTGGGTTGCGCCGTAGTAAAACAGAACGGCGATGACGATGAGCACCGGCACGCCGATGACGGGGTACTGAAACAGAATGAACACAAGTTGGATCAGTCCCCCACCATTGCCTCCCCCGCCGCCTCCCCCGCCTCCTCCACCGCCATAACCTCCACCACCTCCGCCTCCTCCACCCCCGCCGCCATGATATCCCCCACCGCCGCCGGCGCGGGCCAATGCTTCATTCGCGGCAAACCCCAGAATTGCCAGGACGATCCCCGGCAGCAGCATCCACTTCAAAACCTCGCTTAAAGTTCGTCTGCGGTTTCGCATGGGCGGCATCTTACCGCTTCTTCCTGGCAACGGGAAAATGCCTGACGCAAAGCTGCAAAGGGCGCAAAGACCGCAAAGAATTCATACAAAAAACTCTTCTTTGCGTCTTTGCAGCTTTGCGCTGGTTTTTATTTTTGTACATCCGCACCTCAAGAACCGCGCACCGCTCGCGGTTCAAATCCCGTCCCTCCGGGACGGCGCTAAACGGGTGCATATGATCTGGTGATGCTTACAATCAAATCCGTGAAAATCATCCTGTTCCTTATCGTTGCGTGCATCATTGCGCCGCCTGCCTTTTCCAATCCGCCCGTGGCGAAGGAGCAGGAGGGGTTGACGTTCCACACCGCCCCGAAGCCATTGGCCGTTGACGCGGTGACGCAGGATTGGCCGAGTTTTTTGGGGCCTACGCATAATGCGATCAGCGGCGAGACGAAGCTGGCGGACTTCCCGGACGCCGGGCCAACGCTGGTGTGGGAGGTGAAGCGGGGGAGCGGTTACGCCGCCCCCGCCA
Source organism: Humisphaera sp. (assembly GCA_025351525.1). Taxonomy (GTDB): domain Bacteria; phylum Planctomycetota; class Phycisphaerae; order Tepidisphaerales; family Tepidisphaeraceae; genus JANXVV01. The sequence goes on from JANXVV010000621.1 coordinate 3,833, forward strand.
TCGCCGGTGGCCGGGTGGTGATGATTCATCGGCTTGATGACAATGAGGTGGTCGACTGTCTCGAAGCCGATACCGGCAAACGCTTCTGGCGATTTTCCTACCCTACGACGTACCGCGACCGTTACGGTTTGAATGATGGTCCCCGCGCAGCGCCGGTCATCGATTCCGGTTTTGTCTACACCTATGGCGTGGAAGGAAAGCTGCACTGCCTCGACCTTTCCACCGGTGAAGTCAAATGGAAGCATGACCTGCTCGATGAGTATAAATTGCCGCAGCAATTTTTTGGCGTGGGAGATACGCCGTTGGTCGAGGGGGATCACGTCATCATCAATGTGGGAGCCGTGCCGAATGGCCCGTGCGCCGTGGCATTTAACAAAATCACCGGTCAACGGGTGTGGGGCACGAATGAAAAATTGAGCAACACCTGGGGACCGAGCTATGCCTCGCCGATCCCCGCCACCGTCAATGGCGTTCGCCGGGTGTTTGTCTTTGCGGGCGGGGAAAGTCGTCCGCCCAAAGGGGGATTGCTGTCGATCGATCCCGTCAACGGGAAAGTGGATTTCGCGGTCAAGCACCGCAGTCGCACGTATGAATCCGTCAATGCCTCGTCGCCGCTGATCATCGGCAATCAGGTGTTCATCTCCGCCTGTTACGGCGACGGGGGCACGCTCTACAACCTGCTCCCCGATGGCACCTCAACCGAAGCGTGGACCAGCCTCTCGCTCGGCACCCACTTCATGAACGCCATCCCCAAAGACGGCTATCTCTACGGCGTCGACGGTCACGGCCCGCTCGACTGCCCGCTGGTCTGCCTCAATCTTAAAACCGGCGAGGAGGTCTGGCGGAAAGAAGTCAACTTCCGCGAGACGTTCGAAACCACCAACGGCCCGCAAAAGCGCGACCTCGGCCTGGCCCGCTGCTCCCTGATCCTGGTCCCCGATGGCCGTTTTCTATGCCTAGGTGAATACGGTCACCTGCTCTGGCTCGACCTGTCTCCCAAGGGATACAAGGAACTGAACCGCACCTGGCTTTTCGCCGCCGGAGAAACGTGGACCGGGCCGGTGCTAAGCCATGGCCTACTCTATGTCTGTCAGAACAGCCGGGATATTCTTCATGGGAGTCAGGGGCCGCGGTTGCTCTGTTACGATTTGAGGGGAAATGCAAAGTAGGGGAGGGGAGGGGAGTAGTCAGTAGTCAGTAGGCAGTAGAAGATTAGTAGAAGGAGGTGAAAGATG
>JANXVV010000636.1 GCA_025351525.1 Humisphaera sp.
TGCGCGGGGTCGAGCCGATGCACCATCCCCAGCACCATTGACGCCGCCGCAGCGCTGGCGGCCAACTTACGCGGCGTGGTCGAGGGTTGCGATGAATCGCCATACCGCGCCTTGCGGATCTTCAGCGAATTTTTCTCGTGGATGCGATACACCACATTCCGCATGGCATCATCGCGAATGAAAGTCGCGCCGGTCTGATGCAGCCGATACCAGAGGCTGTAATCATCCGCGCCCAACCCCACCGCCACCGTGTTGTAGTTGCCGGCATTCAGGCAGGCGGCGGTGCGCATCATCACCGAGGAGTGGGGCAGTTGATTGTCGTTCGAGTGGCCGGTGAACATCGTCTCCACCGGTTTGTTCGGCCACCAGCGCGGGGAGCATTCATCCCCTTCCAACGTCAGTAGCAGGCAGCCATACACATCGCGCCGGGTCCGATCGAGCGTCGCGACGGCCCGCTCAAGATATCCCGGCAGAAGCTGATCGTCATAGTCCAGCGGCTTGTAAAATTCGGTGTCGCACTGCTCGACCGCGAGGCGATGTAGGCCGGAGCAATGGGTAATATCCGGCTCGAGCCCGGTGCAGATCAACGGCAGATCGTATCGCGCGGCCAGGCTCTCCCCATACTCCCATGGCCCATCCACCAGCAGCACCGTCTTGAACCGCTTGTAGGTTTGCAGCGCCAGACTCGCGGCGGCTTGATCGAGATGATCGATCCGCATTCCCTTGTGAATCCGCAAGCCGACCGTCACGCGGGCGTCGGCGTGTTGCAGGCCGGTATGCGTGAGACTGGCCAGAACCCCGCCGTAGGTCTCGCGATAGCCGGCGTTGATCGACAGGTTTTGCACCGAAGACAGGCAGTTCATCGCGCCCAAACCGACCGCCTGCTCGACTGCTTTGCAGGCGGATTTGGCGAGGCGCTTGGGGTTGTCGTTCCAGTCGATGAGGCAACCGTTGACGCCTTCGCGAATGAAGTCGCTTACGCCGCAGGATCGGGTGATGACGACCGGGATGCCGCAGCTCAACGCTTCGGCGGCGGTCATTAGGAACCCCTCGCGGAAACTGTTGCCGAGCAGCACATGGGCGCCGCGCAGTCGTTCGCGGTAGTTGAAGGGGTCGAAGTCGAGTGGCCGCAGGTCGAGACGATCGAGGACGCCGAGCTTTTTCGCGAGCGCGAGAAACTTGTCCATCGTCTCCCCCTGCGACTTTCGGGTGTAGGCGTTGCCACCGGTCCCCGCGCCGGTGAAGCAGCGCACGATGATCCGCTCATCCATCGCCAGCAGGTACGGGAGGCTCATCAACCCCTTGGATTCCAGCGGACGGCCCATCCAGGCGACGATGATTCGATGCTGGCTTCGGCGTCCCTTGACCCGCGTGAACTCCGTCACCGGCGGCGGCAAAATCCCCGCCACCGTATGCCCGCCTTTGGCGATCCACGGTGCGTAGCGATCCAGCACCTGTTGGGAAACACCCGCGACCGTCAGCCCGCGCAGGTCGCCATAGGCTTTGGAGATATATCGAAAACCGTCATCGTCCCACGAGTGAAGCAGCAGGGAAGTCGGGCGTTCCGGCAAGCCGGTGAGATTGCCGTAGCTGAGAATCCAAGAGGAGGGATCGGCCGGCGCATCGCGGGTAATCGCCTTACAGGAAAACCCCGCCTTCAACGCCGGTTCCAGCAACGGCAGATCATCCGCCTGCACGCACAGCGTCGTCCGCTCGCGCACCCAATCCGGCAGCGCGCAGATCATCCGTAGGACCGCGATCTGCGCGCCGCCCAGCGCCAAGTTATGGCTGATAAAGCAGGGGGCAAGGGGGCGAATCGGAACGGTGGGCATAGGCATGTCCTTGTTTCTCAAAGCGTGTTCCTAAACCTGCTCTCAATGGCAATTCGTCCATCCGATCACAACGCCTGTCGTCGCAGATTACCCCCCGGTGTTCCATAATACCGCATCACCGCAGATGATGTGAATCCATACGCTTGATTCGAACGCGAGTTGCATGGTGTCGAAGGCTTCGAGAGGAAGTGAAGAATTAAACCACAGAGATTACGGAGACGCGCCTCGTCGCCGGTAGCCCTTCGTCCGACGAAAAGGTCTCTGTGCTCTCTGTGGTTCAATCGCATTTGTTTTATGGATTGCCGACGAGGCGCGAAATCCTGACGGCCCCCGCTGATAACGGCGCATGTTCCCCGCGAAAAAAATAAGGTCAGTTGCAGCCATGCCGCTCTATCCGCATAATTCGCCAAACCCAACATCGGGATTTGAAACCGGTTGGGAATCGACACTGCCTGGGAACCTCCGGCGTGTCCGTGCAGTTCTATTTCCGATTCAGGAGTTTCGAATGAAATTGATTTCCCGTCGTTCGCGCATCGCCTCGGCCTTTTGCGCTTTGGCCCTCGCCGCGATTACCCCATTTTCCAAGGCCGTGCCGATATCGCTTGAGCTGGACAGCCTGCGGGCCGTCCAGACCTTTCCGCTCGACAAGGGCGAAGATCAGGCGTATCTGCTGATCACCGGCATTGCCAACGGCAAGGAATTCGCCGACCAGATGCCGAAGGACAAGTCGTGGAGCGTCGCCCCGAAGAAACCCGTTGCGAGCGTGAAGGAACCCATCACGCTGTGGAAGGGCGATCTGGCGGATGGTGAATTCGCGCTAATCACCGTCACGCTCATCAACGGTAAAGGCGCAGGCGAGGCCAAGTTGAAAGAGTACCGCGATAAGCTGACCGCCGCCGGGAAGACCGTCGCCGAGCAGGCCAAGCCCAAGCTGACGCAGACCGATTTCGAAAACGTCTGCTCGCAGTCGCTCAAGGCCGATCAGGCGGTGATCAAGGACATCAAGAAAGTTTTCTCGCGCGACCTGAACACCGATCATTTCGGCGGCCTGTTCAATGTCGTGATCTGGAACAACGCCGGCAAAATCGCCAAACGTCTGGACCCGGTCGGTTTGACCTTCGGCGAACACGATGGGATCGATCCGAAGAGTTACACCAAGATCAAAAACACCCGGCCC
>JANXVV010000063.1 GCA_025351525.1 Humisphaera sp.
GCGCTTTCGGCGATGCCGGCCGGTGCGGCGAAGAATCGGCTTGGGTTGGCGAAGTGGATTGTCGATCCGAAAAATCCACTGACCGCCCGCGTGGCGGTGAACCGTTACTGGGAGCAATTTTTCGGTGTGGGCCTCGTCAAAAGCAGCGACAATTTTGGTTCGCAATCCGATTGGCCGAGCCATCCGGCATTGCTGGATTGGCTGGCGACTGAATTTGTTCGAGTCGGTTGGGACATGAAGGCGATTCAGAAGACGATGGTGATGAGCTCCGCGTATCGGCAATCTTCCGCCGTCGCCCGCGCGTTGTTTGAACGCGATCCCGAAAATCGTCTGCTGGCGCATGGCCCGCGGTTCCGGGTGCAGGCGGAGGTGGTGCGCGATCAGGCGCTGTCGATCGCGGGATTGCTGAATGAAAAAGTCGGCGGGCCTTCGGTGCGGCCGTATCAGCCGGACGGGATTTGGGATGAGATCAACGTCTACGGAAATCTCCGAAACTACAAACATGATACCGATGGAAACCAGTATCGGCGCAGCTTATACACAATCTGGAAGCGCACCAGCGCACCCCCGGCGATGACGCTGTTCGATGCCCCCGGCCGGGAAATCTGCGTGGTGCGTCGCAGTCGAACGAACACACCGTTGCAGGCACTGGCGTTGCTGAATGATGAAACCTATGTTGAAGTCTCGCGAAAACTCGCTGAAAAGATGATCGCGGAAGGTGGGGCGACGGCGGAAGATCGAATCGCCTACGGTTTCCGCCGCGCGATCGCTCGCGAACCCGATGCGACGGAGTTGAAGGTGCTGAAGGCGGGATTGGAGCAGCGACTGGTGCGGTATCGGCAGAATGTGGACTCCGCGAAAGCGCTTGTGGCGATCGGGGACAGCAAATCACCGGTGACGATCGATCCAGCGGAACTGGCGGCGTATACCACCACTGCGAGCGTGATTTTGAATTTGGATGAGGCGATCACTAAGGATTAGGCCATCGCATGTACATTTTGCTTTGCGATGAATTTCCTTGATAAAACATGATGTGACGATTGGATCGGCAGGATGCCGGTCAATCACTGTCGGTTGCGGAGCGAGATGAGGCGGAGGGATTGGTGGAGTTGGCGGAATCTCTCACGCTGCTACGATTGCGCGAGGGGCGATTCGTGGCAGACATCCGCACCCATAATTTGGCTGGGCCCGTTCAAATTGCGGTTGGAACATTCGACAGTTCCAATGGTGTTCATAATTAAACCGGACTGTTTCCCCAAAAGAGTTGAAGCAACGATGAATCCAATAAACGCTGCCGACCGCATCAACCGCCGCATTTTCCTCCGCCGCTCCGGCGGGGGGATTGGTTTGGCGGCGCTGGCCTCGTTGATGAATGACGACGCCATGGCCTCGGCGACCGGCCTGACCTCCGCCGGTGGACTGCCCGGCTTGCCGCATTTTGCGCCGAAGGCCAAGCGGGTAATTTACCTGTTTCAATCGGGCGCGCCGTCGCAGGTGGACTTGTTCGATTACAAACCCAACCTGGAAAAACTGCGGGGAACCGAACTGCCGGATTCGATCCGCAACGGTCAGCGATTGACGGGGATGACCTCGGGACAGAAATCATTCCCCATCGCATCGTCGCAGTTTCAGTTCGCCCGACACGGCAAAAGCGGGGCGTGGTTGAGCGAACTTCTGCCGTATACGGCGACGATGGCGGACCGATTGTGTTTCATCAAATCGATGTTCACCGAGGCGATCAATCACGATCCGGCGATCACGTTTTTTCAGACCGGATCGCAATTGGCCGGTCGGCCCAGCATCGGGTCCTGGCTGAGTTACGGGCTGGGGAGCGAGAATCGCGACATGCCCGCGTTTGTCGTGCTGACCAGCAAAGGCACGGGTCGGCCGGACGATCAACCGCTGTACGATCGGCTGTGGGGCAGCGGATTTCTGCCGACGCAGCATCAGGGAGTGAAGTTTCGGAACACCGGCGATCCGGTTTTATTTCTTTCCAACCCCCCGGGCGTCGACCGGGAAATTCGCCGGGGGATGCTGGATGATTTGGCGCAACTGAACGGGCAGCGGAGTCAGATCGTCGGCGATCCGGAAATCAACACGCGCATTTCGCAATATGAGATGGCGTTCCGGATGCAGGCTTCGGTGCCGGACCTGACGAACATCAGCCATGAGCCGGCGAGCGTGGTCGATTCGTATGGGCCGAATGTCCGCAAGCCCGGCACGTATGCCGCGAATTGTCTTTTGGCCAGGCGGTTGATCGAGCGCGATGTGCGTTTCGTGCAGCTTTTCCACATGGGATGGGATCATCACGGCAACCTGCCCAAAGCCATTCGCGGGCAATGTTCCGACACCGATCAACCCACGACCGCGCTGCTCAACGATCTGCAATCGCGCGGTTTGCTCGATGACACGCTGGTGGTCTGGGGCGGTGAATTCGGTCGAACCGTCTACTCGCAGGGCGGGCTGACGGCGGACAATTACGGTCGCGATCACCACCCGCGCTGCTTCACCGTCTGGATGGCCGGCGCGGGCGTGAAGGGCGGCATCACCCTCGGGGAGACCGATGACTACTGCTACAACATCACCCGCGACCCGGTTCACGTCCACGACCTGCACGCGACGATCCTGCATCTATTGGGGATCGATCACACGCGGCTGACGTATAAGTTTCAGGGAAGGTATTTCAGGTTGACGGATGTGCATGGGGAGTTGGTGAAGCAGGTGCTGGCGTGA
>JANXVV010000085.1 GCA_025351525.1 Humisphaera sp.
ACCCCCATCGCGCGGGCCATCGCACCGCTGCCATCGGTCGAACCGGAATCGACGTAGACGACGCGCAGCCCGCGTCCGATGGCCGAGCCCAGGCAGCGGCGCAGGCGCTCGCCTTCATTCCGTCCGATCGCGACCAATCCGAGTGTGTCTGACATAGGGCTGCTTCTTCTGGAAAAATCGCGCATTGATCGTTTGCGACTTTTTTTGCGGCTGTGCCGAAGGCACGCGTTTTTTGATTCGAATAACGCGTGCCTTCACCACAGCCGCTAAAAGAATTACAAACTCTCAGCATGACAAGGTGATCCTTGTCGTTCATCATCAAGTTCACACCTGCATCGCCGCCACGCGCTGCACGGCCGCCGGTGTTTTCGCCGGCACGCGCAGGATCATCGCAAACGCGGTGATGTGTTTGAACAGATAGGGCGACTGCCTGGCGAGTTCCCACCACTTCGCCGGCCGATAAAACGGCACGAGCAATCGCAGCAGAGTACGGCCCACCGAGCGGCCTCGTTCACCCACATGCCATTGCCGCCAATTGCCGGAATCGATCACGGCGTTCTCGACGATCTCCGTCCCCGGAAAGTGCGCGTGCATCTCCGCGAACGTAGGCCGAAACATCGTGTCGATCGGGTCCGCGTGATACGGGTATTGCTGCGGCCCGGACACGATGATGTACCCGCCCGGCGGCACGATCTTCAGCAGCACATCCGCGATGTCCTGACGATTGGTCACGTGCTCGAACAGATTCGAGACCAGGATCGATTTCACTTTCATCTGCGCGATGCGCTCGAGAAACACCGGGTCGAAAAGATCGCCGACAATGTCCACGCCCTCGGCTTCCTTGATGTCCAGGTGATACACCTTGCCGCCCTGTTTGCGGATCGGCGCGAAAATGTTCCGGTCGATCCACGGCTGCGTGCGCGTCCGAAATTCACCGGTCGACGAACCGACGTTGAGCAACGGCAGCAGCTCGTCCGCCGGCATCGCGCTCATTCGCTCACCGAGCCATTGGGCTTCAAGAATGTTCATACGGTCAAACCTCTTCTATCTGGTCCCCTCCCCCCGGTACTCCGGGGGGAGGGGACTGATGCACCTTCTCGAAAAAACTGCAATATTCCTTCGCAATGCTCTTCCACGCGAAACGCGCGCGAATCATTTCCACACGCCCGGCAATATCGGTTTCAGCGCGCTTATCCAATCCAATTTGCAGCGCGGCGGCGGTCGCATCTATGTCGTTGGTATCCACTAAAACACCCTGCCCGCCCAGCGTCCAGCGCACCACTTCCCAATCGTGCGCCACGACCGCCAGGCCGGTGGACATCGCCTCAAGATACGCGTTGGCGGACGGTTCATCCTGACTCATATGCAGAAACACATCGGCGACGCGATAGAGATCGGGCATGCGCGAGCGCGGGAAGGTGGCGTTGTGGAAGCGGTCGCCCATCAATTTTTGGCCGAGTGATTTCACTTCTTCACGCAGCTCCCCGTCGCCGGCGATGAGCAAATGCAAGTTCGGCACTTTCGCAGCGGCCTGAATTCCTTCGAGCACGCGCTTGCTGGGAATCAGCGCGCTGACCATCAAGGCAACGCGTGCATCCACCGGAAGACCGAACGCCGCGCGGTCGGGAGGGCCGGGATGGAAGACATCCGGGTCGACGCCGTTGGGAATCAGCGACGTGCGGAACCGGTCTTTGTGCCGCTCGTAATATTGCGGGTTGGTGGCGACCAGTCCGTCACAGTCAAAATGCTTGAATTCCCGGTTGCCGGCGGAGATAACCCAGTCGCCGTTCTGCGTGACAAAGACGTGTTTCGGCCCGCCCTTGCTGCGGCCTCGGCGAAGAATCCAACTGGCATACGGGTAGCCGCACGTGACAGTGATGTCGAATTCGCTCGGGGAATAACTGCGCCAGAGACCGGGGCTAAAGGTCAATTCTTCATAGACATAGTGGCCGCGCAGATATGGAAAAGACGGCCACTTCTCGAACTTTTCCCGACGAATGCATCGCGCTCGGCGATAGTCATACGGTTCCCCCGGCCGTGCCTCACCCGACCCGATCAACGTGACCGCGTATCCCGGAATGCGGGCGATCTCGCGCGCGACGGATTCAAACGCCACCTCCGCCCCGCGCACCACGCGATGCAACCCCGGCAGCGCAAAGAGCACCCGCAAAGGTTTCGTCACTTGAAGTTGTTCCGTTTGCAAAAGCATTTTCCTGACGTTTAGCGCCGTCCCGGAGGGACGGGATTTTGCTCAAGGTCTCAAAGGTTTCAACAGCAATCCCAGCGCATCTGAAACATTTCGATACGAATCCGTCCGCGTTTTCCCGGTCAGCAGCATTTTCAATTTGCGAAAGCCAAACGCCGATATATCCCCCGCGCGAACCGCCCACGCCGCAAGGATCCCGTAACATTTTCGCTGCACCTGATACCGGGCCTGCCACATGAAAATGTTTTTCTGCTTTTTGCCGACGCGCGTCGGATCGCTGCTCGATCCCCCGATGTGGAGGATCGACGCCCCCGGATCGTAATGCACGCGCCACCCGAGCTTGTGAAACCGAAAGCAGAACTCGATGTCTTCGCCGTAGAAGAAAAAGCTCTCATCCATCCCGCCCACCTGTTCCAGGGCATCGCGGCGGAGAAACATATACGCGCCCCCCAGCCAATCGCAATCCCGCTTCACCGTGAGCTGCGCCTCGGGCACATCGTAAACATCGGCCCATCCGAACGCCTTGGGAAACATCCATGGCAGGCCGAACGCGCACAAAATCTGCCGTAACGGCGACGGGAATTTCCGCGTCACGTTCTGCGTCGTGCCGTCGGAACTCAGCAGCAGGCAACTCATCATCCCGATCTTCGACTCCGCCCGCATCACCTGATGGCTCAGGCGCAGCGCCCCCGCATGAACAACCGTATCGCTGTTGAGCAGCAGCACCCATTCGCAATCTTTGTACGTGGTTTGCAGCGTCGCCAACCCACGATTATTCCCGGCGGCGAAACCGATGTTGTCGCGCAAGGCCATCAACTCGCACCACCCGCCCCAGTGGTTGACGGCAATCGCCTCGGCGATCTGCGCGGACGATCCATCGCCCGACCCATTGTCGACCACCAGCACGCGCGTCCCCGGCACTTCGTCGAGCTTGCCAACCAGCGAACGCAGGCAATCGACGGTCAATCCGCCGGTCCGGTAATTCAAGATGACGATGAGCAAACCCATAATTCAGTTCTGTGAAACATCGGCGACAGTTTCAATCGCCGGCGCTTTTCGATCGGTCGAAATCATAAGGGCTTGTGTTATCTTCGCCCGATGAAGGATCGAACGTTAGAAACGAAGGGTCGGATTTAAGGTGGCATGGGCGTCTCGCCCATGTTCTTGCATTTGAAAACGCACCGGCGAGACGCTCATGCCACCTCGTGATTCAAACGGGGTTCGATGCCAAATTCGTTTTCCAAACCTCTTGAAGATCCGGGGCGTTCATCC
>JANXVV010000125.1 GCA_025351525.1 Humisphaera sp.
GTCTATTGGTCAGGCCAGTACAGGTCTCGGAGTACCGCGACCTGTGGCACCCAACCGAGACGAGGAAGTGATTGCAGGCCGGTTCCTTGTGGTCGCTTGCCGCTTATAACCGATCGGTTCACGCGCTCATCTGCTCGACAAATTCCAGTACTTCTCGAAACGGTCGCCCGGACCATGCTCCGAAAAGCGCATGCCGTCCGAGTTTTTCGCGGGACGCCTGCGGTGACGTGATGCCGCACAGAAAGCGGGTGATCTGACGGGGAGCCTGCAACGAGCGATGCCGTTCCGCCTGCAACTTGGCGATGGTGTTGGCATCATTGTCGCCGAGGGCACGGCGATGCGTCACCGGCAGTCGTCCCGGCGGTTGCCCGTCACAACGATCGCAATGCCCGCACGGATCGTCTTTCGTCTCTCCGAAATAGTTCAACAAGTATTTCGTGCGACAGCCGGGGCAGACCGTGAATTTGAGGATTTCCTGAATGCGCTCGACATCGCGATTTTCGCGCTCGACGAATCGGGAATTGATTTTGGCGATCAGCGGCGCAAGTTCCGGCACCCCATGCTTCAGGCGATACCCCTGCCGCACCCCGGCGACTTGCAGCTTGAGGTGGCCCTGCTCCTCCAGAAAATTCAGGGCGGTGATAATTCGCTCGCGCGTGTCGCCGGTCGTGCGGGTGACGAAATCCAGATCGAGCTTCCACCAGGTCACTCCCTTCTCAGCGCACTTGAAAACGCGCTTCAGAAATTCGGCGCGGACCGCGTCAAATTTCGCCAGCATCTGGCTTCCGGGAGTCAGTGGTTGGAACTTGTATTCGGTGTAGAAAGGGCCGGTGCTTTCGAGATAGCCCATGAGTTCGAGATAGGTCAGCGTCGTCTCAAGGACGATCGGGCGGATGTCGTGCTGATGCGACAGATCGTAAGTGGAAATGTCGAACACTTCGCCGCGATTGAACACGGCTTTCACGAGCGAATCCACCGCCTGCGGCGTGGGAGTATCGCCGAACGTGAAATTTTCCAGAACCACGATGTCATCCTGCGCCGCCAGCATTTCGCAGTACGACAACTCCCCATCGCGGCCCGCGCGGCCAATTTCCTGGGCGTAATTCTCGATGCTCTTCGATAGGTTGTAATGAAACACGTAGCGGATATCGCGCTTGTCGATCCCCATGCCGAAGGCGATGGTCGCGACGACGATGGCATCGGTTGAAGCCATGAAGCGATCCTGAATCGCATGGCGGATTTCGCTGTTCAGGCCCGCATGATACGCCTCGGCTTTGAAACCATTGTCGGCGAGAAATTTCGCCACCTCCTCAGCCGTTCGCTGGAGGGTGACGTAGACGATGGTGGGGCCGGGTGGCCGGGAAACCAGGCGGTTGAGAAGAATGACCTGCCGTTTGCTCGCTTCGCAGGGGATGACGTGCAGATTGAGATTGGGCCGATAGAAGCCGGTCTGCACGATATCGTCGGCGGCGATTTCAAATGCTTTGGCGATCTGCTGCGCGACGACGGGCGTGGCGGTGGCGGTCAGGGCCAACACCCGGCCCACGCGCAACTCCCTGGCGAGTGTTGCCAACTTCAAATAATCAGGACGAAAGTTGTGACCCCATTCACTGATGCAGTGCGCTTCGTCGACCGCCATCATGGCGATCTTCAACTCTTTGAGGGTTCGCAAAAATCGCTCGTTGGCCAATCGCTCCGGGGCGATGAACAGCATCTTCAGGCTACCATTGCGCAGATCTTTGAAAACCTGACGCGCCTCTTCGGTGGTGATGCTGGAATCCAGGCGGGACGCGGCAATGCCCTTGCTCCGCAGCACATCGATCTGATCCTTCATCAAGGCGATCAATGGCGAGATCACGAGTGTCACGCCGTCCAGAAGCAGTGCGGGAAGCTGATAGCAAAGGCTTTTGCCGGCACCGGTTGGGAAAATTGCCAGGACGGAACGGCCTTCGAGCAGCTTGGTGATCGCCGGTTCCTGCCCGCCGCGAAAGGCGGGGAAGCCGAAGGTGTCGGTGAGGAGTTGAAGTGCCGGCGATGATTCAGAAATGGGTCACATCCTTTCCGGTCCCCTCCCACCATGTACTCATGGGGGGAGGGTTAGGGTGAGGGGGTATTTTTCTTTTGGAAGTCAGGCTGTCCTAACTGTTTTTCCACTCGTAAAAAAACCCCTCACCCTAACCCTTCCCCCGGAGTACCGGAGGGAGGGGACCGGAAGTTTTACGACAACAGCAGTTCCAAATCTTCCTTCTTCAATGAGCCGATCAAACTGTTCTCCCCGTTGATGATCGCATCCGCCAGATCCCGCTTCGTCTGCTGCAGCGCCAGCACTTTTTCTTCAACCGTATTTTTGGCGATCAGCCGAAATGCGAACACTTGCCGGGTTTGCCCGATGCGGTGGGTGCGGTCGATCGCCTGCGCCTCGACCGCCGGATTCCACCAGGGATCGAGCAGGAAAACGTAGTCCGCCGCCGTGAGATTCAGCCCGACGCCGCCCGCCTTCAGACTGATCAAAAACAGTTTGCAATTGGGATCGGTTTGAAATCGATCGACCTTGGCCTGACGATCGCGGGTTTTGCCGTCGAGGTATTCGTAGACAACGCCATCTTTATCCAACTGCTTTTTGACGAGCGACAAAAAGCTGGTGAACTGCGAGAAGACGAGCGCCTTGTGTCCCTCATCGATCACCTCGGCGAGGCGCGGCAGCAGGGCGTCGAGTTTGGCGCTCGGAGCTTCGGTCAATTTTTTGTCGATCAACGCCGGATGGCACGCCGCCTGGCGCAACCGAAGCAGGGCTTCGAGAATCATGAACTTCGACTTCGCCAATCCCTTCTCCTCAATCTGACCCAGCAGATTGAGCCGGTAATGATCCCGTAAATCGTCGTACATTTTGCGCTGCTCGGTGTCCAATTCGCAAAAAAGCGTCTGCTCCTGTTTCTCGGGCAAATCTTTGGCGACCTGCGACTTTGTCCGCCGCAGGATGAAGGGACGCAGCCCGCGCGACAGCATGATGCGGGTGTCGGGATCGGGATTTTTCGCGGCGGCGGAACTGAAAATATTCGCCGAGCCCAGCATCCCGGGATTGAGGAAATCGAACAGGCTCCACAGTTCGCCGAGATGATTCTGCACCGGCGTTCCGCTCAGGCAGAGCCGGTGATCGCCCTGCAGCAGTCGAACCGCTTTCGCCGCCTCGCAGGCGGAATTTTTGACGGCCTGCGCTTCATCCAGCACCACGTAATCGAACGCATTGTCCTTGATGAAAGGGGCATCATTCCGCAGCGTCCCATACGTCGTCAACACCAGATCGTGCGCGGCGAAATGAGCGCCGTCCTTTTTGCGCGTGGAGGTGCTGTGATCGAGCACCTTCAGTTGCGGGGCAAATTTCGAGGCTTCCTCTTTCCAGTTGAAAATCAGTGAACGCGGCACCACCACCAGCGACGGTTTTCGGGGGCGGACATTGGCCTCGCCATCCCGTCGCCTTGCCTCAAGCATCGCCAGAACCTGCACCGTTTTGCCGAGACCCATGTCATCGGCCAGACAGCCACCGAATCCGAAACGGCGGAGGAACTCGAACCAGCCCAGGCCTTCTCGCTGATAAGGCCGTAGTTCACCGATGAAGGTATCGGGCGGTTCCGCCGGGGCGATTCCATCGAACCGGCGCAGCTCATCGCGAGTGCGGCGGAATGTTTCATCGCACGTCGCCTCGGGCTGCGAGGCCAGCAGCGCATCCAGCAACCCGACCTGCGTGCGGCTGAACCGGACGCTGTCGTCGTGGGTCTTCCCGGCACCGGCGAGCGGACCGTATTTTTTCAGCCATGCTTCCGGCAACATGCCGAAGGTGCCATCGTCAAGCCGCACGATATTTTCGCCTTTGCGAAGGGCCGCCAGCAGTGCGGGCAGCGACGCGGAGATGCCGCCGAAATCCGCCTTGACGTTCAGATCAAACCAGTCGATTCCGCTGGTCACCTCGACTTTGATTTCACCGGCCTGCCGATACAGTTTGCCGTCCGCCTCGACGTGCCATCCCTCGACCGCCAACGCACGGATAACGCCCGGCAGCGCCTTGGGTGCCAGTTGCGGCACAACGGTTCCGGTTCCATAGCAGTGCTGTTCGCGAAATCCGACGGCGAACAGGCGATCGCGCGCCGCCGCTTCCGCCACCGGATCGCGGCGGATCAACGAGCGTTTTTTGCGGTCGAAAATTCCCGATCCCGACGTCTTGGAATCCACGACTTGCTCGCCGTAGCCGAACGATAACACACCGATCAACTTTTCTTCGCCCGAATCACCATAGTAAGAGCGGTATTGGGCTTTCGGAGCCGGCTTGATCATAAGCCGCGGGCGCATCGGCACATTTTCTTCGCTCACGCTGAGCGATTCGGGGGCGTGCAATGTGGGCAGTCGCGGCACCGAATAAAGCTCGGCCAACAGCTCATCGGACTGATCGAACGGCACGCGGACTTCCGCTCGGGATCGCAGAAGAATGACCCAGGCAAACGCCCCCAGATCGTCGAACGCCGCGACGGTGCCATCCTTGAAAAAGGCGTTTCCGTTGGCGGTCAAAAGGACCGGATCGGAGATTGGAAGGCGGGTTTCACCGCGCTCGATCAGCCCGGTCATGATGAAACATTTTTCGGTTTCATCCCGGCGAATGTCGACGCCCAGTTGCCAGGCAGGGCCCTCGTCGCAATGCAGAGGGGTTTCATCCAATTCGGCCCCAGCGGAGCGGCGTAAAAAAGCCCGTCCGCTTCGGCACATGCGCGGCAACAAGGCCGCCGCGTGCGCTTCGGATAGTCGCCTTTTGGTGGGTGACTCGGTCGCGTAATAGTAGGGCCGGTCGGATTGCGCACCGGCCATAAGGGCAATGATTTCCCGATCGACCGGATCGGGCATTTTCTTCACCATGTCCGCCGAAGTCCCCGTCGAGATCAGCTTCTTCCAACCGCCGTCTTTCCGTCGCTCGCGTGCGAGCGTTTCGATGACCAGCCCTTTCCCTTCCATCGTCCCCGCGACATCGACGGCGTAAATGAGCTCTTTGCCCGCGGGCCATCGCTCTTCAGTGACTAAACCGGAATAATTGGAACTGCTGCGCAACGCCTCGAACAACGGCTTCCACACCGGGGCGGGCCGGGGCATCTCCCCCAACAGGTCCACCGACGCTTTAACGCTCAACCGGCGTGGTCGGTCGTGTCGCGGCATGCACCATATTTCCGACGGCATCGACAGGGGGACGCGCTCGTTCAGCAACGCGACGGGCCGCGTCAGAACAATGCCGTTGGAATCCAGCAAGCCTTCGTATTCGGCCTCCGTCGTCGCGGCTAAAACATGCGGGCATGGGGCAGCTTCATTTCGCTGCGATGCCGGGCAGTTGCAGACATACAGAAAGTCGCCCGCCAGCGAACTTATGACACATTCGTGGATCTTCAGGCCCCTGCCTTGCAACAGGACGTTGATCCGTCCATCGGGCATCCTGAACAAATCAATCTGACCTTGATCCAGATATTGAATCGCGACCGTCCGTTCCACATCGCCGGTCCAGCGAGCGATGCGTTCGGAAGTCGTGAAGGTTTTTTGTTTTTTTTTCACCGTGCGGGGATACTACCGACTGCATTGAATAATTTCAAAATGATTAATGTTTGCACGGATTTTGTGTCGAGACCCCCACATTTAATTTTTTTGGGTTTCGTACCCCATCACGTAGCCGAGTAATTGCCGATCCTCATTATTCAGCCGGTCTCGCTTGCGAGATGTGTCCGGCGGGAGGATCAGTTAGACGCGGCTCGCAAACGAAACCGGCTGAATAATAGATGGTCTTAAAACTTTAAATATGTTGTTGGCAGTTGAGGCAGTCACGGTAAGATGACTCACATGCCATCGTGCTTTGCGATTCTTCGCGAAGGGTTGAAGCGCGTATTCGCGCGCCGTCCGGCTGTCCCCCTTGCCATCGCACTCATCGCCGGCATCACCGCTGAAACATGGTTTCCGCCCGCCCCGCACATCTGGCTTATCGTCACGGCCATCTGTTTTACTGCAACTTTTCTGACGTTTCGCCATGAAATAATTGCATCACTGCTGCTCCTGACAGCCCTCTTTTGCACCGGCGTCACCGCCTCCCAAATAGAAGCCTATTACTTCTCCGCTTCGCACATCGGCGCGTTTCTAAGCAATGCCCCGAAATTGGCTCAACTGGAATTGCAGATTCTCTCCACGCCGCTAATGATTGCCCCGCCGGAACAGAACCGCCCGCTGCCCGCCAAGCAATTTGCCCGCGCGGAGGTGGTGAAAGTCAAAACCGGCGAGGGATGGGAAAGCACGAGCGGTGAAGTCAACCTGACGATCGACCAACCGCACGCGCTGCTCGCCGCCGGACAACATATTGGCGTGGTCGGACTGTTGCAGCGTCCCGCCGTGGCGATGAACGCCGGGCAGTTCGACGCCGCCGCGTACTATCGACGGCAACGCGTGCTGGCAACCGTCACGGTGGCCCATGTCGATGCCATCCGGCTTTTGCCCGCGCGCAGCTTCACCCCGTTGGAGTCGCTTCGCAATCATGCCCGCCGACTTCTGGCTGCGGGTTTCACTGCGCAACATTCGCTCGATCATACCGTGCTGCTGGCCCTTGCCCTCGGCGATCGCGATCCGGAGATGCGTTCGGTTCAGGATGATTTTTCCCACAGCGGCACGGCTCATCTGCTTGCAGTCAGCGGATTGCATGTCGTTCTCATCGCGGGCTGCGCGGTCTTTATCAGCAGGCTCCTCGGTCTCCGTCCGCGACGGGCAACCTGGCTGATGATTCTCATCGTATTGCTTTACAGCCTGATCGTTCTCCCCGCCGCACCGGTCTTTCGGGCAACGGTTCTCTGCTTGGCACTTGGCACCAGTCAACTCACCGCTCGCCATCGCGACGGCATCCAAACCCTTGCTCTGTGCGCGATCGGCTTGCTTCTCTACCATCCCCACGAGGTTTACGCCGCCGGTTTCCAACTCAGCTTCATCACCGTTTTTGGAATGCTGATGACCTCGCAGCGGGTCATGATGTTTTGCAATGCATTGTATCTTGATGAACACACCCGCGTCGCCCGCTCGTTCCGCCCGCCGGGATATTGGATGTCCCGAGGCATTCGGCTTCGCGGTCATCTCACCGGTTCGCTCGCCATCGGTTGCGTCGCCTGGCTCGTCTCCATGCCGTTGGTGATGTATCACTTCGATCAACTCAATCCCTGGGCCGTCTTCGCCGGGTTGCTGCTTTTCCCCGTCGTCGCGCTCGGGCTGATCGGGGGCCTGCTGAAAATCCTGCTGACGCTGCTGCTCCCCGGTTTCGCCACGTCGTGGGCCATGCTCGCCGCGACTCCGATGGTCTGGATGCGGCATGAAGTCAACTGGTTGGCGCATCTTCCCGGGGCCAATCTGCCGATGTCCGTGCCGCCGATCTGGCAGATCGTGCTGTATTATCTGGTGCTGTCCCTCCCCTTGTTCCCGTGGACATGGCCGTCGATTAAACGATGGGTTCGATGCGCTCCCGCCGTCGCCGCCTTGATGGCGATGTCGCCGTTGCTCATCGCCGCCGCGCCAAGTCCCGGCGAGGGTGAAACGCGCGTCACGCTCCTCTCGATCGGTGCCGGTCAGATCGGAATCATTGAACTGCCGGATGGTCACGCGATTCTGGTGGATGACGGTTCGAGTTCGCTCACCGACCCGCTGCGGAAAATTCTCGATCCCTACCTACGCACGCGCGGCTGTCGCACGATCGACGCGATTTTCCTCAGTCATCCGGATTACGATCACATCTCCGCCACCGCCGCCACCGCCGATGAATATCATCCCGCCCACATCTTTTTCAGCCCGGTCTTTCGCCAACAGGCCCGCGCCAGCGTTCCCGCCATGGCCATGCTCGATCATCTCGATCAGGTGCATGTCTCCATCGAAACCATCACGCGTGGTCGGAATATATCGCTCAATCCCGAGACCGCCTTGGAAGTGCTCTGGCCTCCCGATTCCCGCGCGTTTACTTCGACCAACAATGCCGGCGTTGTTTTGCGTCTCAACTGCCACGGCCGCACCGTTCTGTTTCCGGCGGATATTCAAACCGCCACCGAGCGCGAGTTGATCGATCACCCCGAACACCTTCAGGCCGATGTCCTTATCGCCCCGCATCACGGCAGTTCTGAAATCAGCACCGCCGAGTTCATTCGAGCCGTCCATCCGCAGATCATTCTCAGTTCCAACGATCACCATCTGTCCAAAAAACAACGCGAATTCAATCGGCTTGCCGGGCAGATTCCCCTGTATCGAACGAGTGAATTCGGAGCGATCACCGTGCGTATTTCAAAGCACGGCGAGATGACCGTGGAGACGTTCCTGCATCCTGTGAAATCCCCGAACCTCAAATAACTCATCCAAGCCGGGCCGAAGCGGTGAGCAGCAGCAAACTGCGCAGTCCCGGATTCTTCGCTTTACCGAACGAAAGAATTCGGGGCTGCGCAGTTTGCTGCCGCTCACCGCTCCGCCCTGGCTTTGAAGCTTGAAAGCTTGGAGACGGTTTTACGTTCGCCGCGATCACGCGGAGATACTTAAGCCGTGGGGCGGGCCGAGCGGCGGCGTCATTTCCCGGCGGCGATGCACCGTGGGTTCGACATTTCGCTCGATCATTCTCAGAAACAGATCCAGTCCTTCGTGCAGTTGCTCCGGCTTCCAAACACTGTGCGGCACGTCATCGCAATAGACTCCGCAGCAACCGTCGTCAAAGCAGACGAAGGTGATTTTCTGCGTTCCGCGGTCGCCCACGAATAAAACCGATTGCTCCTGGATTTCCCGCATCGGATGCACCCTTCCCCCGAAAAAAGTCCGCCGTCATAATCCCGATCGGCGCGGTTTAAATTTCAGGTTTAGACCATTCCATCGGCAGCCCTGCTGTAAATTATTAAAGATTTTCGAACGCAAAAATGTTAATTAAAAATGGAGGGTATCGGGGAAATGGGAAGGTCGAAATGTTTGAAATCAGGTGTCTCGATCTTAACCCCGGATCGTTCCAAACAAGCTGCAACTTTTTGCGATCATTTTTATTACAATTGTAAATTTTTATGGTGATTTAAGCACGGATGGGTCGGCTCGGCTCGGTGTGGTTGTCGCCTTGGTTGATTTCCACGCCACGATCACCGCAGCGGCGACGATCAGCGTTCCCCAGACGCGGGCGCTGT
The DNA here is from genome assembly GCA_025351525.1 of Humisphaera sp. Classification (GTDB taxonomy): domain Bacteria; phylum Planctomycetota; class Phycisphaerae; order Tepidisphaerales; family Tepidisphaeraceae; genus JANXVV01. Next base: position 9,195 of record JANXVV010000125.1, read on the forward strand.
ATACCTGAAAAATGTCGAGCCACGGCAGACCGTGGATGGCGAGGGGAATCGTCGTCAGCGCATAGGCAACCGCGAGCATCCAGAACAACGTTCTCCGCCGAACGGGGTGATGCAGGGCCGTGTGAAGGATGAAATAGTAGGGGACGAGCAGGGCGACAAAGTTGTACCGCCAGGCCAGCGGATTGAACAAGGTCATGTAGATGAACAGCAGTGAAAAATGCATCGTGTAAGGTACAGCGATGAGTTCGCCAACCCCGTAATGAGATAGGCGGGTGCGCCAAAAGAAGAAGTACATGCCGGCAGCGGTGGCAATGCTTAAAGCGAGCCATGCCGCGTGAACTTGCGGGCCGGTGAAATAAATATGAGGGCGGAATCGAGTGACGGCGCTCGGGGCGCGACCGGGGATCAGGCGTTCGCCGGCGAGTCTCGGGCCGATGAGTCGGGAGAGCGCGGCGTAGATCGATTGGTTGGTGGGCCGTGCGTTTTGTTCGGGCGTTTCAGTATCGCGCAGGTGCTGCGGCCATTGCGTCAGCATCTGCCGGTTTGCGTCCCAACCCACCCACATCGCAGGCAACAGAGCCAGCGCGATTGACGTGACGGCGAAAGAACTGAACGCCGCTACCGGACGGCGGTGCAGTAAAAAATACGGCAGCAGACAGATTGGAACGAGCTTGAGAAAAACCGCCCCCGCCAATGCCGCGCCGGCGGCGATCGGCCGACCGCGCACGATGCAATACAGCGCGCTCACACTCAACGCGATGTACAGCACCGCGTTCGTCCCGGCCCCCAGTTGAAACATGATGAATCGATCGGCAAGCGCCCACGCCCCCAGGGCAATCCACGCCCGAAGATTCGCAGACCTGC
>JANXVV010000131.1 GCA_025351525.1 Humisphaera sp.
CGGCGGACTTTGTCGAACGCCCGCGCGCTCAACCCCATCTCGTCCATCGCCTGCTTCATCAACAACAGGCACGAATCCGTCAGATTCGCGTGCTGCTGAAGCTGGCGGCTGTCCAGCCGCGCGTTGATCGTCTTCTCCCCAAACCGCTTGTGCTGGGCGGCGCGGGCCTTGTTCACCTGGTTCCGCATCGCGGCGCTGTCCGTCCCTTTTTGCCGGCCCGTCAATTCGTTGTACGGCACCGCCGGCACTTCCACATGGATATCGATGCGGTCGAGCAGCGGGCCGGAAAGTTTGGAGAGGTATTTGTCGTTCATCTTCGCGCCGCCGCGCGTCGGGCCTTCGCTGTGACCGCTGAACGTCGGGTTCATCGCGGCGACCAGCATGAACCGGGCGGGGAATTTCACCGAGCCATGCACGCGGGCGATGGTCACCTCGCCGCCCTCCAGCGGTTGACGCAACATCTCCAACACATACCGGCTGAACTCCGGCAGCTCATCGAGAAACAGAATCCCGTTGTGCGCCATCGAGCATTCACCGGGGCGCGGGATGGTGCCGCCGCCGACCAGCGCCTGGGCGGTGGCGCTGTGGTGCGGCGTGCGCACGGGCCGCTGGTCGAGCAGGGCGATTCCATCGGGCAGCATCCCCATCGCCGAATAAATCCGCGTTGTCTCCAGCGATTCCGTGCGGCTCAACAGAGGCAAGATCCCCGGGATCCGCTGCGCCAACATCGTCTTGCCTGTCCCCGGCGGGCCCACCATCAGTAAATTGTGCGCGCCGGCCGACGCGATGGTGATCGCCCGCTTCACCGCCTCCTGCCCGCGCACCTCGACGAAATCCAGATCGCCCGCCACCTGCGAGGCCAGATAGGGATGCCCGTCCAGCTCATACGGCTCCATCGGCAACTGCTCATTCAAAAACGCCACCGCCTGCGACAGCGTGCTGACCGGATACACCTCAATCCCCTCCACCACCGCCGCCTCGCGCGCGTTTTCAAACGGAAGGATCACCCCGCGAAATTTCTTCTCCTTCGCCAGCATCGCCAGCGACAGGGCCCCCTTGATTTTGCGGAGCTTCCCATCCAGCGCCAATTCCCCGGCAATCAGCAGATCCTTATGGCGGTCGGTGTTGATCGAATTGCTCGCCCGCAACAGCCCGATGGCGATAGGCAGATCGAGCGATGGCCCCTCTTTTTTCACATCCGCCGGCGCGAGATTGACGAGTTGCGAGTTGGCGGGAAAGGGAAAGCCGCTGTTGATCATGGCGCGGCGAACGCGCTCGATCGACTCCCGCACCGCCGCCTGAGCCAGGCCGACGATGGTGGTTTTCTCCAGCCCGTGCTTCGAGACATCCACCTCGACCTCGCAGAGAATCGCGTCGATGCCGATGAGGACGAAGGAGTGGATTTTTGAAAGCACGCCGCAGAGTGTATCCGGGGGCGGGGAGGGGAGCAAAAAGGGATCAACGAGGCAAATGTTACGTTTTGTTACAAAATGTTACGTTTGTATCAGTGGTGGTAGCAAATAAATGACAAATCTGGAGAGGTACCGGCGCTGTATCCTCGCTTCAGCCGGAACGCTGCCATTTTATTCGAGGTGACCCCTGACACTGATTTTAAACCTTCCGCCAGACGTTGAAGCACGGGTTCGTTCGCGCGCGGAGGCGAGCGGCCAAGACCCATCTGATTACGTTGCGTGCCTGATCTCACGGTTCGGGCAACCCCCGACGCCGTCAATCGAATTAAGCGGCCCTCGTTATGATGGAGGGCGCTCCACGAAAGGTCGTCTTTGATTGTCCGATCTACGCCCAGGCACTGACCAACGCGCGTGGCCCGGCGGCAGAATGTTCAAGCTTTGTACAAACGGGCAAGCTGAATCTTTTTGTCGGTGATTATGTTCTTAGAGCCTGTTTAAGAACACAATGGAGGCACTAGATCGAACCTTGCGACAATTGAGATTTCAAGTTGAGGTGCCTCTCTTGACACGCCGGGTCTTCGCCTACTGCTCCGATCCCGGCGTGATTTCAGTCGTTCGAGCGTTCTGTCGGATAATGCGTTTTTCACCGCAGGCGTGATAACAGGGCGAACGCAGCCTTGTTCCTAAACAAGCACTTAGTGAAATCCGGGAGCTGCCCCATAAAATCAGGCCGGAGTTCGGGGTGACTGCTGAGCGGGCGGAAGGCTTGGTTCTCGATCTTGCCAAGTATGCGAGGTTCGTGGAAGACGTGCCTTCGGTTTACATCAACCCGGTTGATCGCGACGATTCCCATTACATCAACCTCGCGGCGGCGACTTGCTCCAACGTGATCGTCAGTCGCGATGCCCATCTGTTGAACCTAATGGATCCAAATCGCACCGACGCACAGGCGTTTCGAAGGCAGTGTCCGCTGATTGAGATTTTGCCGCCAAATTTGCTGCTCGATCGAATGCGGAAAGACTGAAATCGTTTTGAGTTTTGTAGAGTCCGCACTGAGCTTGAGAACTTATTGATTTCTGGAGAAAAAACCCGCGTTTTCAACCTGAAAAACGGGGCGAAAACGTCGAAAAGCCAATAAGTTATCAAGCTCAGTGCGGACCCTACAAGACTGAACTCCGGCAGCTCATTGAGAAACAGAATCCCGTTGTGCGCCATCGAGCATTCACCGGGGCGCGGGATGGTGCCGCCGCCGACCAGCGCCTGGGCGGTGGCGCTGTGGTGCGGCGTGCGCACGGGCCGCTGGTCGAGCAGGGCTATTCCATCGGGCAGCATCCCCATCGCCGAATAAATCCGCGTTGTCTCCAGCGATTCCGCGCGGCTCAACAGAGGCAAGATCCCCGGGATCCGCTGCGCCAACATCGTCTTGGCTGTCCCCGGCGGGCCCACCATCAGCATGTCGCAGCTATCCGTACCACTCTCCATGTTGCTACTCGCCGCTACGCTCCATCGTCGAGCCATCGCCAACCAGTCGGGGCCAGCTTGCCTCAAAGCAATACTCTCCTCCGCATGTATGAAGCACGAACTCCCATCGATCGCCTAAGTTGCTCTTGCAGTCAAATCCGATGATGTCCCACGGAAGATTCAAGTCTCCGGCAGTGCAGTAAGAGAAATCAGCCCCGGTCATGGTAACGTCGTCGAACTCGGCCACGACAGGCGTCAGCATGGCGCACTCCTGCTCAATCTGTTGCTGCGTAACGAGTTTAAGGACCAGCCGTTTCCAACCCAGAGTGAACTCGAACACGAAATGTGCCCACTGGTGCTGGTAGAGGAAATCCTCAATAGGCGTAGACATGCGGTTTCTCCGTCCCCGGCTAAACTGTTGACAACATCAGCAAGTGCGGTAGGCAGTCAGAAGCCACAAAGCAGAAAAAATGTCGGTGTCGCCGGTCACGAGGAAGTTGACTTCCGTCCTTTTCTCAATTGCGTGGTCTGTGAAGCCGCTGTATAGGCCTGCGGCATCGCAAGTTGTTTGATAAGTGTCGGTAAGACATCCTTTTTCAAGTCGTCGGTTAGCGTCTCTGCTTTTTTGAATGCCTCTAGCAAACGCCAAGTATCCTGTAGTCTGTCGGAAGTCGTATTCAGTCGATCAAACGTCTTGTTGAACAAATACAGGCCCATTCCCGAAACCGCCTCAGTGACAACGCCAGCGACGGTTGTAAGTGATCCAGCTTTTACGAAGCCGAATTGAGCACCAGCAGCACCGGCTAAAATCACCAGCAAACCAAGTATCATGACGACTGCCGCCATGATAAATCCTTGCGTTGCCTGTTGCCTCAGAATATCGTAATTTTTGCTAAGCTGTTTGATCGTATGCTCAATGTTCTCTTCAAGAGCATCCGGTGCTTCTGGACGAGCGTAGAAGTGCCGAAGTTGCCGGGCCATGAGCCAGACGCCGGAAAGCCCAAGAAAGCACGCTAGGCCGAGCACGGTGTAGGTCACTGCCACTGCCGCTCGTGACCCATTGACCACGGCGAACATCAAGAGGGCGCACGCAATGGCAACGAGTGCAAAGCCCGGATTACTTCGAACGTCGAAGATTCTTTGGAGAATTACGTACATAGCGCTAGAAAGTTTACCGCTTGAAGATCAGACTTGACACAACATGAGTAAATTGTGCGCGCCGGCCGACACGATGGTAATCGCCCGCTTTACCGCCTCCTGCCCGCGCACCTCGACGAAATCCAGATCGCCCGCCACCTGCGAGGCCAGATAGGGATGCCCGTCCAGCTCATACGACTCCATCGGCAACTGCTCGTTCAAAAACGCCACCGCCTGCGACAGCGTGCTGACCGGGTACACCTCAGTCCCCTCCACCACCGCCGCTTGGGCCAAGCCGACGATGGTGTTCTTCTCCAGCCCATGCTTGGAGACATCCACCTCAACCTCCGAGATAATCGCGTCGATGCCGACGAGGACGAAATTCGAATACACGAATCAATGACGAATCACAAATGACGAAACGGGGCATTCATTTGAGCAATTCTCCACTCCGAATTCCTTGCGATTCCTTTGCGATCTTAGCGTCTTTGCGCCCGCCTTTGTCTTCCGAAAGGTGGAAGAAAAAGAACTGCCGCAAAGATGCAGAGAGCGCAAAGGCGGCGAACGTCCGGGATTACTCTTCCAGGTGAGTAAAGTGTTTCATCACTTTTTCTTGAACCCCACATCCCCCAGCATCCGGGCCGAATCGCGGACGCTGTCGATCATCGCCTGGACTTTTTTCTCATCGACCACCATCTCGTCCTTCCAATGCAGGCCCATGTTTTTGGCATCTTCGATCCATTCCACTCTGACATAGGGTTTGGCGCGTTCGCTGCGGGCGGTGGTCAGCAACTGGTTCATGGCCTGCAGGACTGAATCGCGCTGCCGACTTTCGGCACTGAGCGACCAGCTTTGAATGGATCCGGAAACGGCCGTCCACATGTCGCCGGCGGGAACGCCATGCTTGGCGCGGGAAAAAATATCCTCCAGCCCGGCCATCAGGGAGTCGCCGCTCACGGGCAGATGACTGTAAAACTCCTTGCGGTAGTGGAGAATGTACAGATTGTCCTTCGCGGTTTTATCGACGGTCTCGCCGAAGCCTTTGTTGATCTCCCCCATTTTTTCCTTCTTCATGATGCCGATCCGATTCAGCGTTTTGGAGAGTTGGGCATGTTCCAGGCCGGGATGATTGGAAGGCTCGGCGGCCCGACGGTACGCCGTTGTGGCCCGCGCGGCCAACTCTTCCGGGAACGCTCCGCTGATGCCCGACAGCAGTTGCCATTTGACATACGAATCCATGCGAGGATCGCCGCTCTGGGATTTTTCCAGGCCGATGAGGATCGCTTCAGGCGTGATGTCGGGAGAGGGCTTTTCCGTGAAATAGTCGCATTTCTCGCGGAGATTTTCGGTCTTGTCCTTCAACCCGGCGGTGGCTTCCTTCATCAGTGCCGTGGCGGCGGTGCTGACGGCGGCGATCGCCTTTGGGTCGGGCGGGGCGGGCTTTTTTGACTCTAGCGCAAGCGTCGAAGCCGCCATCCCGATGAACAGGATGACCGAAAACAGGCTGAAAGCGATTCGTTTCCAGGCGCGATCCATATTGCGTGAGGCCATCGTCGAACTCCAATTTATTTACTCTTCATCTGGGCGAGAACCGCCGCCGTGTCATCCAATTGCTGGCACATGGCCGTCAACGCTTTTACATCCGGAAATCTCGCGGCACCCTCTTTCCAAACCAGATGTTTGGCTTTGGGATCCCATTCAAGCACCGTGTAGTAGCTGGGTGGAAATGCCGGTTTGGGAGGAGCGGGCTTTGCCGCCGGCGGTCCTTTAGCCAGGTAGATCGGAGCGCCCACCACATCGGCATAGATGGGTGAATGATCGGTCGGCCCCGCGTTCGCCTTGGCCCCGGACATTTTCGCGATCATCGATTTGAGCAATCCGGAAATCGCATGGATCTGCGGCGGTGTGCCGGAGACCGACCACGTTGTGATCTGGGCCATCACCCCTTTCATGTGCCGATCCGCATCGATCCCGTTCGCCGCCCTTGCCGCGCCGTCTTCCAAACCCGCCAGAATCGCATCGCCGGAACCGGGCAGGTGAGCGTACAGATCTTCACGGTAGACGAGGATCGGGGCATTCTCATGCGCCACCGCATCCACTTCCTTTTGCAATGTTTCGCTAAGCTTCGCCGCATCGTTCTGGGCGGCGTTGCGAATCTGCGCATCCAGTTGACGACGGGAGGCATGTTCAAGGCCGGGACGCATATAAAGCAACGGGGCGGATGCGTAAGCCGACAAAAGCTTGGAGACCAGCTTGTCTTCAACCTTCCCCTGAATGCCGGAAAGCAGTTGCCATTTGATGTACGTATCTGCGGCGACGCCGGCACCCAGAGATGAGCGATTCATCGCCGCCAGAATTTCTTCGTGATTTACTCCCGGAGATTTTTTTTCCAGAAAATAATTGCTCTTTTCGCGAAGCGGGCTTTTAGAGTCTTTCTGATGTGCGGTAAGTTCCTGGGTCAGATCGACGATGGCAAGATTGACGGCGGCCGTCGCGGCCTTCTTCACATCGGCGGCCAACTGTGTCGGTGTTTTTTGCGTCGAAGGAATCCGCCCCGATAAATCAGGGGTCTCTTGCGCAAGAGTAGGAGCCATGCACGTTCCCGCCAGCGCAAGAGAGAGCGACAAGAACCGAAGCCGACGCTTTGTACGAGGTGCCCTCATCAGAGACTCCCGGAACGATCGACCAAAAGCCTGCGTCAGGAATGATACAAGAAATCGATTGTAAAGCGAGAGCAAACCATTCCGGGATGTGAGTGAGTGAATGGCGATCTTCTGTGGCGACCGCGTAGCATGGGCTAGCAGCCCACGTTCGCGGTACTCCGGTCAACTTACGCAAAATCGCAGCGCTCTTCGGACGATCAATCCACAAAGATCGCTGCGCTCTTGCCGGGTTGACCGGAGTACCGGTCAAAGCCATGGGCAGGTTGCCCCTGCTACTTCATGATCGACCGAGCGATGCCATATCGATCACGAACCTGTATTTCACATCGCTCTTCAACATGCGCTCGTAGGATTCGTTGATTTTCTGCATCGGAATCATCTCGATATCCGAGACGATTCCGTGCTCGGCACAAAAGTCCAGCATTTCCTGCGTTTCCTTCAGCCCGCCGATGAGAGAACCCGCCAATTGACGCCGGCGGAAAATCAGGTTGGCGATGTTGGGAGTGGGGTGAGGATGTTCCGGCACGCCCACCAGGCACATCGTTCCATCGCGCTTCAACAGTTCGGTGAACGAGTCGAGATTATGGGGTGCCGCGACGGTGTTTAGGATAAAATCGAAGCTGTTCAGATGTCGCTTCATTTCATCGGGATTTTTGGAAATGACCACTTCATCCGCGCCAAGCCGTTTAGCATCCTCGGCTTTACCGGGAGAGGTGGTGAACAGCACCGTGTGCGCACCGAATGCATGAGAAAACTTCACGCCCATGTGTCCCAAACCCCCGAGACCGACGACGCCGACTTTCTGCCCGGCGGTCACCTTCCAATGCCGCAAAGGTGAATAGGTGGTGATCCCCGCGCACAACAGCGGGGCGACGGCCGCCGGATTGAGTTTGTCGGAAATATGAAGCACGAAATGTTCATCGACGACGATGTGACGGGAATAGCCGCCGTAGGTCATCTTGCCGGGCAGGTGCTTGTCGGGGCTGTTGTAGGTGAAGACCATCCCGTTGACGCAGAACTGCTCCAACCCATCGCGACAATCGATGCAGTCACGGCAGGAGTCGACGAGGCAGCCCACGCCGGCCATGTCACCGACCTTGAATGCCTTTACTTCTTTTCCGACAGCCGTGATGCGCCCGACGATTTCATGTCCCGGCACGAGCGGATAGACCGCGTTGTTCCACTCATTGCGAACGGTGTGCAGATCGGAATGGCAGACGCCGCAAAAGAGAATTTCAATGGCGATGTCTTTCGGTCCCGGGTCGCGGCGTTCGAAGTCGAACGGGGCCAGCGGGCTGGTCTTGCTTTGGGCGGCGTATCCAGAGGTCTTGGTCATGGGAATTCCTTTGATGTTGACAGAGTTTAGCCGGCCTCCGTGGGGGTGTCATCGCATAAATCATCCAGGCAGGGATAATCGGTGTAACCTTCGGGCCCGCTGGCGTAGAACAGCTCTGGCCGGGGTGTATTCAAAGGCGAGTGATGCGCGAATCGCCGGGGCAAATCGGGGTTGGCGATGAACATCACGCCAAACGCCACCGCGTCGGCCTCACCGTTTTCAAGCGCTGCTTCGGCGGTCTCAAGCGTGAACTTTTCGTTGGCGATGTATACCCCTCCGAAAGCCGCCTTGAGTTGCGGCCCGATTCTCCCGGGCCCGATCGATTCTCGCGACACGATAAAGGCGATCTTGCGCCTGCCGAGCTCGCGGGCGACATGACCGAACGTCGCCGCCGGATTGGAATCGCCCATCCCGTGGGCATCCCCGCGCGGGGCGAGATGCATTCCGACCCGCCCGGCACCCCACACGTCGATGCACACATCGGTGACTTCCAGCATCAACCGGGCGCGATTTTCGATCGATCCGCCGTAACCGTCTGTTCGATGGTTGGATCCATCCTGTAGAAACTGATCGAGGAGGTACCCGTTGGCCCCGTGAACCTCGACGCCATCAAAGCCTGCTCGCTTGGCATTGATGGCGCCCTGTCGATACGATTCGATGACTTCGGGGATCTCTTGAATCTCAAGCGCACGCGGCGTAACGAATGGCCGCTCGGGCCGCAGCAGGCTGACGTGCCCGCTCGCTGCGATCGCGCTCGGCGCAACCGGCAGTTTGCCGTCCAAAAAACTCGGATCGGAAATACGGCCAACGTGCCACAACTGAAGTAGGATTCGCCCCCCCTTTCCATGCACGGCGGATGTGATGGACTTCCATCCTTCCACCTGCTCTTCCGACCAGATGCCCGGCGTGTTGGCATAACCGACGCCCATGGGTGAGACCGCAGTCGCTTCCGTTAAAATCATTCCCGCCGTCGCGCGTTGGGTGTAGTATTTCACCATCAGCGCGTTGGGAATCCGCCGATCCACCGCACGGCTTCGAGTGAGCGGCGCCATGATCACCCGGTTGAACAACTGTAAATCCCCTACTTTGATAGAATCCAAAAGGCTTGGCATAATGAGCATCCTGTTAGTGAATCACCGAATCCCGGTGTGGGGCGTTGAATCAAAAAGGAACCTTACATGAAAATCACCGTTTTGGGACTGGGAATTATCGGGAGCGCGTGGGCAAACAATTTGATCGCCGACGGGCATGAGGTGAGATGCTGGAACCGCACGGCGAAAAATTTCCCCCACTTTCAGGCGGACATTCGGCAGGCGGTGGAGGGAGCGCAGGCGGTTATCGTTGTCGTTGCCGATCCCCCGGCGGTGGCAGCCGTGTTGGATCAGATCGGATCGAAACTCGTCCCCGGGCAACTGGTCATCCAGTCCAGTACGATTTCGGCACGGTGGACGTTGCAATTTGCGGAGCAGGTGCGAAAGACCGGTGCGGTATTTTTGGAGGCGCCTTTCACCGGAAGCAAGCTGGCCGCCGAGCGACGGCAGACTATTTTCTACCTCGGCGGAGAGGCAAATCTTATCGAACAGGCTCGACCGATTCTCCAGAATCTCTCCAGCGCCATCCTTCACATTGGCCCGCTCGGTTCAGCGTCATCGCTGAAGCTGGCGATGAATTTGAACATCGCCGGAGTGGCGCAAAGCCTGTGCGAGAGTCTGGCTTTATGCCGTGCCGCAGGGATTTCGGATGAGGTTTATTTCGGCGCGCTGGCGAAAAACGCGTCGCATTCCGGGGTCGCCGATCTGAAGGAACCCAAGCTTCGCCAACAGGATTACGCCCCTCAGTTTTCCGTCAAACACATGGCCAAGGATCTTCGCCTGGCCCTGGAAACCGCCGCCGATCTGGCGTTGCCGCTCGAACAAACCGAACATCTGAAACAAGCATACGACCGGGCCATCGCCAAAGGTTGGAAGGATGAGGATTTCATCGGGTTGATGCGGCTGGTGGAAACCTCTCGCCCATGATGAAAATCGTCCACATCATCACCCGCCTCATCATCGGCGGCGCGCAGGAGAACACGCTGCTTTCCTGCGAGGGCCAGCACGATCGTGGGAATGAGGTCACGCTGTTCACCGGCCCGGCGCTCGGGCCGGAAGGGTCGCTGATGGAACGGGCGAAGGCGTATGGGTATTGCGTCGAAGTGCTCGAAGACCTGCGGCGATCCATCCTGCCCGGCAGGGATTATCGCGCGTATCGCCGTCTGATCCAAAGGCTGAATGAACTGAAGCCCGACATCGTTCACACGCACAGCAGTAAGGCGGGGATCATCGGTCGACGAGCGGCTTATCGTGCGAATGTTCCGGCGATCATCCACACGATTCATGGCCTGGCATTCACCGCATCGACCTCACGGCTGGTAAATCGCGCCTACAGAATGCTCGAGCGATACGCCGCGCCGCTCACCACGAAAATCGTCTGCGTCGCCGATGCGATGCGCGATCAGTCGCTGGCGGCGAAGGTGGGGCGGGCGGATCAATACGTCACGGTCTACAGCGGTATGGAGACCGGCCCGTTTCTCAATCCGGAAGTGCCGCGCGCGGATGTTCGCCGGCAGTTGGGATTGAATGACGAGCATGTCGTCGTCGGTACGATCGCGAGATTGTTCGATCTGAAAGGCCACGACGATCTGCTGGACATCGCCCCGGCGCTTTGCTCGACATTTCCGCAGTTGCGATTTTTATGGGTTGGGGACGGCACGCTCCGACCCGCGTTCGAGCGGCGGATGGAGCGGATGGGACTGCGCGATCGATTCATCCTCACCGGAATGGTGCCGCCGACAAAAGTGCCGCAATACGCCGGGGCGATGGATATTCTCGCCCATCCCTCGCGGCGGGAGGGCTTGGCCCGCGCGCTCCCGCAAGGTTCGCTGGCGGGAGTGCCGACGATCACGTATGACATTGATGGCGCGAAGGAAGGAACGCTGGACGGGCAAACCGGTTATGTATTGCCGCCGTTCGATGCGAAGAAACTTTCCGCGACCATCGCCCTGTTGTTGCAGGATCCTGCACGGCGACGGGAAATGGGGCGATGCGGGCGGGAATTCGCCCTCAAACGGTTCGATGCCAAGGTGATGGTCGACGCGCTCGAAGTCGTCTACACCGACGCTTTACAACTTGCAAAGCAGTGAGGAGCTTTTTTTGAACCCCAGAAAATCGGCAGGCAAAAATCAGGTGGCATGGGCGTCCCGCCCATGCTTTTCTTTTTCGAAGAACATGGGCGGGACGCCCATTCCACCCGGCTCCATTCTTCATGCGGGCTTACTCCTATCGATGGCGCTCGTCGTTTCGCATCTGGCAATCGCCGCACCAAATGATCTACGGGAAACAAAGGTCGAGCCCAAAGTCTTTCCCTCCATCAAACTCGTCCTCAACGACCGATCCCTAAAACTGGAGAAAGAGTTGGCGGCGAAAATGATGCACCGTTCCGAGGCGCCCGCCTCCGGTGCGGCGATGGCCGATCTGCAAATCGATCTGCGCATCATCCAGCGCTGGTTGCTTGCGCAGACCGCGAGTGCCTCCCGCGAGAGTGACGTGCAAATCGCCGGTCTGCTTCGCGCGATGGAGTTGGCCGCCGCCACGGGAAAGTTGGAGGAAGCTTTGGCGGCGTCGTCCGCATCCTTGACGCGATCGCAAAACGACGCCGCGATGTCGATCCACAGGATGAGCTACGATCTGCCGGATCTGAAGGGCGTCGGTGAGTTGGACGAGCTGTGTAAAAGGCTCGGTTATGCGATGGAGAATATGGCAAGTCCTTCTCCGGTGGATGCGCGAACCCTTCCGATCATGCGGCCGGAACCGCTGCAACTTGGGGTGGAGACGGCCGGTGTTCCAACGACGCAGGAGGGACCGAGAACGCTTGCGGAGCTGACTTCCGCGATCACGCGGGTGACGATTTCCGCGTCGCTGCGGCAACAGTTGCTGGCGATGGCGAAGGCCGCCGGCACCGCCGCCGCATCGACCGACCCGGCGAGGCAGACCGATTCCGCCGCCATGCAGCAGATGCTGGCCGGCGGGGTGGATCTGGCCCGCGGGCTGTCCGCCACGACCGCCATTTCCGCCGAGGCGCGGGACGAGATCGAAACGCAGTTGGCCGAGGGATTGGCGCTGTTCGGCGATCCGCGCACGCGAAATGCGGGCCGGCAACGGGTGACGCAGTTGAATGAATATCGGCTGGTGATGAATCGACTGGCCCGGGGAAATCTCTCCGCCGACCTTCGCAAGAAGCTCGCGCCGGCTTTCGGATACGCGCAGAGCCATGCGGAGCAGGGTCAGAAAATTCTGAACGCGATCGACGCTTTCGTCGGGGTTTGCCGGCGATTCGACGGCACGCCGCGCCGGGACAATCCCGTGGTGAACCTTCGTCGCCCGACGGAAGAGGCCGCCAAACAGTTTGAGAGCGCACGGTCGGCATTTATCGCAACGGTCAATGAACCGAGCGCAACCCTGGCGACGGATGCTCTGGACAATCAGGTGGTCGACCTCGCCGCCGCCGTCGATCTTTACGCAACGCTCGATGGGATGCAGCAGACCTACGAGACCTTGAACGGCTACAAACCGCGGCCATTTGGCGCGATCGAAACCCGCACGCTGAAAGCCGCCGTCAACGCGACGGCGGCGATCAAGTCTCCCGCGCGAACCGACGCGATCCGATATCTCAGCGATTTAAGCAGGCTGGCGCAGCTCTCCCGGACAGTCACCCAGCGATCGCTTTCGGACATTCCCCCGGCGGTGGTGAAAGCGTACGCCGGAATTTCCCTGGCCGATTTCGAGGCCAAATGTCGGTTGACGTTTAACGAATTGGTCACGCAGATTGCCGGTGGGGTCGAGATGGACAAAAACAAAGTCGCCCGGCTTCGTGCCGTCGGCGACCTGTGCGATTCCCTGCGCTTCGCCACCCTCGCGGAACGATCGCTGACGGGTATACCCCCCTTGTCGCGCTGGGTCGATTGGACCTTGGGCGTTGAACAGATTCAGGCTTTGCTCGTGCCGTATCAGTTGCAATTGTCGACTGCGTTTGGAGGATTTACGTCCGATTCGCCCGGTGCCATCGACAAATTTCTCAAGCAGCGCGATGCGTTTCTGCCTTTGGTGGCTATGCTGAATCGAGACGCCGCCTACAGGGAGCAGTGTGCGAAATTCCCGGATGGATTGCAGGGAGATCTGGCCCGGTTGAGGACGCCGATGGACGGCCAACCTTTTGCGACCGAGCGATATCTCAGTTACGCGGCGACGGTGGGGTTGCTGCTCGCCGCGCTCGATCCCGATGCCGCCGTGACGGCGACGGACTTTGCGATGAAACGGTTGGATCGGGATATGAGTTCGGCGGTTCGGGACTTGAGATCGGAAGAGGCGTTGTCGAAAACGCCGCCCGGAAAATGAGTGAGGCTTGCATCCGAATTTCCCGTCCCCTCCCCCCGGAGTACCGGGGGGAGGGGACCAGAGAGCGATTTGCGCACTATTACTCTGGAGTCCCATTCACCGCTAAGATACACCACCATGGCATCCATTCTCATCATCGGCCCGCATCCGGACGACCAGGAACTCGGCATGGGCGGCTCCATCGCCAAATTTGTGCGGCAGGGTCATAAGGTCCATCTCGTCGACATGACCAATGGCGAACCCACGCCGCTCGGTTCGCCCGAAATCCGCGCCCGCGAATCGGCGGCGGCGGCGAAGGTGCTCGGCGTCGAGCGCACGCTGGTCGGTTTGACCAATCGCCAGGTGGTTCACGATGTCCCATCGCGGCACAAGTTGGCGGCGGTGATTCGCAGGCATAAGGCGGATTGGTTGTTCGTGCCTTATCCGATCGATGCCCATCCGGATCACGTTGCCGTCACTAAAATCGCGGAGGATGCGCGGTTCGATGCGAAGCTGAGCAAGACGGACATTCCCGGCGAGCCGTGCTATCCGAAGCGGATCATCTATTATTTCTGCACGCATCTTCGCCTGAATTTCACACCGAATTTCTGCATCGATATCAGCGACACGCTGGAGTTGAAGCTGGAGGCGGTGAAGCAATATCAATCGCAGTTTGCCGGGCCAAGCGGGCATGTGCCGGAGATGGTGAGGAGTATCACCGCGTACTTTGGGAGCCGGATCGGGACCGCGCACGCCGAGCCGTTCTTCACGCACGAGATGTTGGGGTTCGGAGGCCTGGATCAACTCATTTAGCAACCGCGTGCAAATAATTCCCGGGTTTTCATGGGTATAGGGTGCCACAGGTCGCGGTACTCCGAGACCTGTGTCTTCAGTCCACCCGACAAGCACAGGTCTCGGAG
>JANXVV010000146.1 GCA_025351525.1 Humisphaera sp.
CGCCGCCCGCTTCACCGTCTCCGGCGGCAGCATCGCCCGGAGTCCAGCCCCGTTCCCCTCGATCAGTTGGGCCGCGGCTCGATTTGCCTTGCCCCGCAGCCGTCCGTGGCTACCCTGAGAATCCATATAGGCCTCCTTGCCCGATGCGGTTGAAACACCCTCATCATCGCAAACGCGGCCTTCCTGTCTATCCCCATGGCCTGTCGTCATTTACAGATTCGGGAAGTGCCATTCGTGGCATGGGCCTTTCTGCATTTTCTCCAAAGTAGAATGAGCATCCTGCCCACGGCTGCGGTACGCCGCCGCATTGGCCGGTACTCCGGACAAGAAAAAAGAGCGCAGCGTTCTTGTATTGCCGTGAAGAACGAACGCTTCGCTCGGACTGTGTCCATCGGAGTACCGATCGACATCGCGGAACACCGCGAACATGGGCAGGATGCCCACGCTACGATAAATGCAGGAAATCACGGCAGGTCGAGCAACATCAAATGCGCATCCTTCCCCGCGCAAATCTGCAGCGTCGCTTCATCGACGATCCTGGCCTGATCGCCATTCGCCAACGGCGTCCCGTTCACAGTGGCATCGCCTGAGATCATGAAAAGATACGCCCGTCGACCCGGTTGACTCTGATGCGTCACCTTCTCACCCGCTCTCAAATCCGAGACGAAAATCGTAGTGTCCTGATCGATCCTCAGCGTGCCGGGGACCGAGCCATCCGAGACGATCGGCAACAATCGGCCGGCCCGCTGCTCGTGCGTGAACTGCTTCTGCTCCCAGCGCGGTTTGGCCCCTTTCACACGCGGCAGAATCCATAACTGAAGCAGCCGCATCGGTTCGGTT
Organism: Humisphaera sp.; assembly: GCA_025351525.1. Taxonomy (GTDB): domain Bacteria; phylum Planctomycetota; class Phycisphaerae; order Tepidisphaerales; family Tepidisphaeraceae; genus JANXVV01. The sequence goes on from JANXVV010000146.1 coordinate 841, forward strand.
TTGGAAGCGTTGCTCTCGGAATGCACGATCCCGGTGCCCGCGCTCATCACCTGAATTTCACCGGGATGGACGATGCCGTGCCCCCCGGTGCCGTCGCGATGTTCGAGGCCGCCTTCGACGACGTAACTGATGATTTCCATGTCCTTGTGGGGGTGCGGCTCGAACGTTCCACCGCCCTCGATGATGTCATCGTTGAACACGCGAAGGGCGCTCCAGTGCATGTTCTTGGGGTCGTGATAGTCGCCGAAGGAAAAGTGCCAATTGGTTTTGAGCCAGCCGAAATCGCCATGATGGCGGGCGGCGGAGGGGACGATAGTGATCATAATGCTCCTGTTTTAACTACTAAATGACCGAATGCGATTTTGTAGGGTCCGCAGTGCGGACCCTACAAGCAACTCCCATGGAACAAGTTCCATGGGCTTTCTAATGCGATACTATCCTTCGATCAATTTGCCCGATGCCTGTAAATCCCTACTATAATAGGACTCGTCAAACACGCTATGAATCTCTCCCTCAACCATCTTCTCCTGTCCGATCTCCCAACGCCCGGCAAGGGCCGCAAGCCGTCTTGGCTCAAGATGAAAATGCCGGCGGGGGAGGAATATTTCAACCTGCTCCAGCTGGTCAACGACCAGAATCTCCACACGGTTTGCCAGAGCGCCAAGTGTCCCAACATGGGCGAATGCTGGGCGGCGGGGACGGCGACGCTGATGATCCTCGGCGATGTCTGCACGCGCAGTTGCGGGTTCTGCCATATCGCCACCGGTCGGCCACCGACGCTCGATCTGGATGAGCCGCGACGGGTCGGCCATGCGGTCGGGCAGATGAATCTCAAGCACGTCGTCATCACCAGCGTGAATCGCGATGAGCTTCCGGATGGCGGCGCGCAGATCTGGGCCGAGACGATCCGGGAAATCCGCCGTCAGTCGCCGGGTACGAATGTGGAAGTGCTGATTCCGGATTTCTGCGGCGACTGGGACGCTTTGCAGGTGGTGCTCGACGAAAAGCCCGAAATCCTCAACCACAACATCGAATCCGTCCCCCGGCTGTATTACAAGGTCCGCCCACAGGCCAAATATCACCGCTCCCTCAAACTGTTGCAGATTGCCAAGCAAAAAGGATTGACCACCAAGACCGGCATGATGCTCGGCATCGGCGAGGAAGAAAACGAGATCGATTCGGTACTGGATGATCTGGTGGCGATCGGTGTCGACATCCTCACGCTCGGGCAATACCTGCAACCGACGGCTCAGCATCTGCCCGTGGATCGCTGGGTGCATCCCGATGAATTTGTGCTATGGAAACAGCGCGGTGAAGAACGCGGGCTGCGGCATGTGGAGAGCGGGCCGATGGTGCGCAGCAGCTATCATGCGGAAAAGCAGGTGCTGGCGCATGAGGCGGTGGGATGACGTGATGCAGAAGGGTCGATCCAACGAGCTTGCCCTCCGCCGCGATGCCGCAATGGTGCCGGGGTCGAAGATCGTCTTCACGCCGTCGGATCATCCGCCGCGCTATTCCGTCGACTCTTTCGCGCTCGGCGAATTCGCGATTCAATGGACCGCCGATCGATTCAACGGCCTGTTTTCCGTCACCGATCTTCCCGCCGACTGGGTGGTATTCATTCAAAATTCCATTCACGGTCCCTGGTGTGAAATGAAGTACGACGGGGCGGCACCGTTTTCAGGGGCGTTGTGGAATTCGATGCCGTGGGAAGAGCGGGTGAGCGAGTGGATTTTCTCGCAGGTGAAATTGGATAGCGGCGGCTTCGGTGACGTGGGCGGCGTGTTGGGGAACGTGATCGACTCGATCAGGGATGCGGAGATAAAAGTCTCGGAGAAGATTTCAGTGTGCCCGCCTTTCCACGCGACGCTCGCACTGCCCGATCAAAACACTTCAACGCTGTAAAAAGATCTCCAAGCCGGGACGGAGCGACGAGTGCAACGAGTTGCGCAGTCCCGGATCTCGTTCGTGGGGCCGCGAAGAATCCGGGACTGCGCAGGGCGCTACGCTTCCCGCTCCGTCCCGGCTTGGGGTATACTTTGACGCCAATGGCGCTTCGCATTCTTTGTCTCGGTGACGTTGTCGGTCGACCTGGCCGACAGATCCTGCATCAAAAACTACCTGCCCTCGTCAAACAACGGCAAGTCGATCTGGTGATCGCGAACGCCGAAAACATCGCCGGCGGCAGCGGCATCACGGGGAACCTCTTCAACAAAATCCGCAGCTACGGCGTCGATGTGGTGACCCTGGGCGATCACGTCTATCGCAAGTCCGACATCCTCGCCTCGATGCAGGGCAGCGAGCGGATCGTGCGGCCGGCAAACCTCGCCAGCGCCGCCGCCGGTCGACCTTTCACAGTGGTGACGACCAACAGCGGGATCAGCGTCGGGGTCTTCTGCCTGCTCGGTCGAATCTACATGAATCTTCCCGCCGACAATCCCTTCGCGGCGGCGGATCGGGTGCTGGAACAATTGCCGGGCAAGGTGAAAGTCCGCGTCTGCGACATGCACGCCGAGGCGTCGAGCGAGAAGGTGGCGATGGGCCATCATCTCGACGGGCGCTGCTCGATCATCTTCGGCACGCACACGCATATCCCCACGGCGGATGCGAAAATTCTGGGCGGCGGCAGCGCGTATATCAGCGATCTGGGCATGTGCGGGCCGTACGATTCGGTGCTGGGTCGGCGCAAGGATCGCGTGTTGAAATACATGACGACGAACATGCCCGCCCATTTTGAGGTGGCCACAGGCGATGTGCGGATGTGCGGGGTGCTGGCGGAGGTGGATGAAAATACCGGCCGGGCGATGTCGATCGAGCGGATCGAGGTGCAGGGTGAAAATGCGGATCAGGCGTACGATGCCGATGATAAGAATCCCTCGCCGTATGGCGGGGATTGAAGTTTCTCGACTCAGTGTACCACGGTGATAAAAAGTTTCGGTTGTCGGGTGCCACAGGTCGCGGTACTCCGAGACCTGTGCTTTGCGGCGTCCGAAAGACACAGGTCTCGGAGTACCG
>JANXVV010000160.1 GCA_025351525.1 Humisphaera sp.
GTGTCTTCTTTGTGTCCGAAAAGCTCAGGTCTCGGAGTACCGCGACCTGTGGCACCCAACCCGACTCCAGAAGGTATTCAGGTTCCGTTTCTCGGAGCACGGGCGAGACGCCCATGCCACCGCTTTGCCAACACGTTTTACTCCGATTTCTCTGCATTCCCTTCGTGCTGCTAATGGGCTGCGCGGGAGGTGGGAACACTCCTGCACCGACGATTGCGGAGCAGGAGGGGAAAAGTGCCCCGATCAACGCATGGCTGGCGGCTCAGGCGGTCGATCTGCCGTCAACCGTGTATCGCGTTGCGCCGCCGGATAAACTGCGCTTCGTCGCGCCGCGCGTGAAGGAGATTGACGGGCAGGCGGTCGTGGTTCGGTCGGATGGAAATATCAGCTTGAATTTGATCGGGCAGTTGAAAGTTTCGGGACTGACCCCGGCCGAGATCAGCGAACTCGTGGTGCAGCGTTTGAGTCAGTATTACAAGGCCGATTCGATCGACGTTTCGGTTCAGGTCGCGGAATTTAAGAGCCGTGTTTACTACGTGATGGGGCAGGTGCTGGTGCCGGGGATCAAGCCGTACACCGGTACGGATACTATCTTGAAGGTGTTGTCGGATGCAAAGTTGAATGAAAAGGCCTGGCCGCAACGGGTGGTGATTGTTCGGCCCAATGACGATGTGAACGTCAAACAGCGCGTAACCGTGAATCTCAAAGAGATGTATGAGAAGGGGGAGACGCGGCAGAATTTTCTGATCGAGGCGGGGGATGTCGTGTACATCCCCCCGAGCCCCGTCGCCGAGGTCGCGGCCACGTTCAAGAAAGTTCTGTTCCCGATCATCCCCGCGACCAACATCGGTTCGATGGTGTTGCGGGGGGGATTGTGAAGTCGGCAGTGATTTCCTTGAAAACGTTTTGCCTGTTTCTGCATGAACCTTGATCGTAGCACGGGCTTCCAGCCCGTGTTGGAACGCAGGATCGCAAGAGACGTTTTGATTTTTAAAGCATTTTTTCAGAATTGATAGCCGCTAACACGGGCTGGAAGCCCGTGCCACGACCAGGTTTAATGATCCGGTTTGTGTCGCAGGGTCGGATTGCCCCTGCCATCCAAAATCGATGTGTCCGAATCTTTGATGATCGTGAGGCAATGATGAATTTGAAACTCCACTGTAAATTGGTCGCTTTTTTTTCAGCCTGCATCCTCTTCGGTTGCACCGACAAACTAAAAAGCACCCCCAACGCCGAGGGCGACCAGGGCGTGTTCAAAGTCGCCAGCGGCCATGACACTTCGGTGAACGAATACATCGTCGACCCACCGGATGAGATTCAGATCAAGGCGCCCAACATCAAGGAGATCGACGGGGCCAAGCAGGTGGTTCGGACGGACGGTAAAATCAGTTTGAATCTTCTCAATGAAGTGAAGGTCAGCGGGTTGACTCCGGCACAGATTCAAAAGGTGCTGGTGGAACTGGCGACCAAGTATTACAGCAACCCTGACATAAAAATCGAGGTGGTGGCGAACAGCAAGTTCTACACCATCTTCGGCCGGGGTTCGACGACCGGCGGGAAGAAGCCGTACACGGGCAATGACACCGTCATCAAGGCGTTGGCTGAATCGGGAATGAACGAAAACGCCTGGCCCCAACAGGTGATCGTGACGCGTCCGGGCAAGGGCGGGGCCAAACCGGCGGTGGCGATCGTGAATTTCATGAAGATTCAGCAGACGGGCGATCTGTCGCAGAATTACGTGTTGAATCAGGATGACATCATCACGATTCCGGACAGTCCCCTCGCCTCGTTCAACTTTAAATTCACGCAGGTGCTCGGGCCTCTCACCGGTGCCAGTGAAGCCGGCGGCTCGGTCCGCGGGGCGGCGGGGGGGCGTTGAAGGGCTACAAAGGAAAATGCTGAAGCGCAAAGGTGCTGAGATTGCAGAGACGCAAGGAATCAATTCAATGAATTCTTCTTTGCGTTTTCCTTTGCGCCCTTTGCGTCTTTGCGGCCATATTGGGTGCTTTGAATAAGGTGGCATGGGCGTCGCGCCGATGCATTTCTTCGGCCAAAAAGCATGGGCGAGACGCCCATGCCACCAGTTTTTCAAAAGACCCTGTTGATTTTATTCTTCGTCACGCGATAGGTCGCTTTAAAATTCATTGATTGGATACGCAGACATCGGCGCAAGTGCGTGTAGGATGCGCGATCCGTTCGTACCTCAAGTAGAAAACAGGAAATTCCATGCCGCCATCGCCGATCTCTTCCCCGACGAACTCATATGAGAAAATGCCCGGTGAATCCCGCCCGCTGCAGGCGACGCACATTGATGTTCTGGCGGTGACAGCTGCGCTGGCGGGATTGTCGCCGGTCGCGATCAAGGCGTGTCGCGTTCTGGAAATCGGTTGCGCGGTCGGGGGCAATCTACTGCCGATGGCGCAGGCGCTTCCCGAGAGCACGTTTGTCGGCATCGATTTGTCGCCGCGCCAGATCGCGCTGGCGCAAAAGACCGCCACGGGCGCGGGATTGAAAAATATCCGCTTTGAAGTGCGCGACTTCACCGCACTGCCGGAGGATTTCGGTCCATTCGATTACATCATTGCCCACGGCATCTACCATTGGGTCAACCCCGCGGCCCGCGAGCAATTGCTCGGCACGATCGAGCGCCTTCTTGCGCCCCAAGGCGTCGCCTATGTGAATTATCACGTCTATCCCGGCTGGCGGGGGCGCGAGATGTTCCGTGACATCCTCGTCGCGAAGACGGCAGGTCAGACCGACCCCCGCGCCAAGGTGGCCGAGGCTCGCCAATTCATCGCGTTTTTGAACGGTCAAGGGCAGGCGAGTGGCGAGGGTGTCTATGCCAACCAACTTCGACAGGAAGCTTCGTTTCTAAGCACCGTCCCGGATGAATACTTTTTGCACGAGTATTTGGAGGCCGACCCGAACGCCCTCTACTTTCAGCAATTTGTCGATCAACTCACGCTGAATGGACTGACCTACGTTGGAGAGATCAAGCCGGGCCCGTCGCGGTTGAAACTTGCCGAAGCCCTTAAAAACGAACAACCCGATCTTGTACACGATTGGACTCGGTTGGAGCAGTACGTCGACCACATCCAAGGTGGGTTCATTCGGCGGAGTTTGATCTGCCATGCGGACCAGGTGGTTTCGCGCGAACCTCGGATTGAAGCGATCGAATCGCTTTTCATTTCGTGCAGAGTTGTTCCGATGGTGGGCCAGGGAAATGTTCGGTCGAACGACCCGATTCCATTCCGATTCCCGGATGGGATGACGGTCAACATCACAGAGCCGATCGTCAAAACCGTTCTGGTGGCACTGGCCCAGGGCTGGCCGTTGACGGCGAGTTTCGAGGAGATGCTGGGGGTGATTCGCGTGGATTTGAAGATCGGCGAATCATTCGCCGTCGCGGGAAGTCCGGAGCGAGTGTTAGTCCAAAAGACCTTGGCGGTGTGTCACGCCATGACGCTGGTGGATCTCTATGCCGCTCCGCTCGGTTATGCACTGCAACCGGGTGAGAAACCGCTGGCGACGCCTCTGGCACGATTCCAGGCGCGGGAGGGCAAGTCGGTTACCAACGTGCTCCACGCGCTGGTTGTCTCGCTAAGCAAAGTGGACCGACTGATACTGGCTCATTTGAATGGCAATCGAGACCGCGCGGCTCTGGTGGGGGTCATCAAAGCGGCGATCGCCAAGGGGATTCTGCCCGATCCGACCAAAGATTCCGAGGCGGCAACGGAGGCGGGGTTGACGGAAATTATCGAACAAGTTTTGGAACAATCCTTGGTCAGGCTCGCCGCAGATGCGTTTTTATCGGCATCCGCGTAGTTGAGCACGCAAATTTTTTTTACAAATAGTCAAGTTTACCGTTGACGGGTCGATGAATAACAACATAGTAACCGGGCCAGACGGTGCAGGTCGAATAGACCTCACTGTCATTGTCCCTCTCAGGTTCCCTTCAGCCGCTGTCCTTCCCGAGCGCGGTGGCTGGAACTAGATGCCGGGGTAATTCGTTCACCTGCCCCAGGCTTCGGGCGCTGTCAACGCCCGCCAAAGTGATTTCACGATAAAGCACTCCCGAGGGGAGCGCGATGCGATGATTTCGCGATGGCTGACCCGAGAGATCGGCGGAATCGTCCGCCGTCGTGGGCATATACCACAACCGAGTTTTCGCCGCGCGGTGTCGCCGCTCGTCTGAACTCACACAATTGAAATGCTTCTCCGAAGCGGTCCTCTGATCCGGTCTTGGCTTCGCGGTGGAAACTGTTCACCAGTCTCTCCCCGCGCCGTCTAATCCCCGCTCTTTCGTCCGTGGTTCACCTCTGGCCGCATGGCTGGATGGAAGCGGAGATTCCGCATTCAAATTTCGTCCCTTTTTTCTCGCACGGAAGGAAATCATGGCCCGCAACAGGACCATCCAAACTGTCATCGACCAAACGAAGCGCACCGCACGAATTCTCGCGAAAGCCATTGGCTCGCTGAGAATCAGCCAGGTCGAACCATCGGTTAGCCCGTCATTTGAGTCGCTTGAAGGCCGCACACTGCTGTCAGTTCCGAACGGCACGTATAACGCCTATGCGGGATCCAGCTTGACGGGAATCAATGTCACCTGGGTGGATAATTCGTGGGATGAAAAAGGGTTTGTGGTCGAGCGGCGTGCCTGGGCCGGTGGCTACGCGCAGGTGGGGATCGTCGGTGCCGGCGGCACCAGCTTTTGGGACAGCAGCGTCGCCTCGCAAACTCAATACACCTATCGCGTCACCGCCTTCAATGACAGCGGGACCGCCTTCGGGAATGAATCCAACAATGTCTCGACCGGCAACCTGTTGAATGGGACGCCTGCTCCGGCAGTGGTTCCCGCATACGTCGCCCCGGCGATTACGCCAAACGGTCAACTGGCGGCACCTTCGAACCTGGCGACTTTCGCCACCAGTTCCACCTCCGTCGCCCTGAGCTGGGCAAGCGGTTCCGGTGGTTCAGAGGCGGGTTTCAAGATCGAGCGTCGCACCTGGGGCGGGGCCTATGCCTGTATCGCCACGGTGGGACAGGGATCTACCAGTTATACCGATAGCGCCTATTCCGGCGGGGTTGCGGCAGGCACACAGTACACCTACCGCGTTCGAGCCTATAACTGGAATGAAGACTCAAACTACAGCAATGAAAGCGGCACGGCCACCCCGTCCACCGGCGGGGGCGGCACGCCTGGGTACACGGCACCTGTCCTGCAGCCGACCCCACCGGCGATTGCCGGTAACGGTTTACCCACGGCCCCTTCGTCACTCTCAACCACGGCCAATTCTTCAACCTCGGTTGCCCTCAATTGGACGAGCAACTCCGGTGGGGCGGAGGCAGGATTTAAGATCGAGCGGCGAACCTGGGGCGGGGCCTATGCCTGCATCGCCACCGTAGGCGCGGGCACCGGTAGCTTCACCGATACCGCCTACTCCGGTGGTGTGACGGCTGGCACTGGATATACCTACCGTGTGCGAGCCTATAACTCCGTCGGAGACTCGGCCTACAGCGGGGAAAGTACCTCTACAACGCCAAGCGCCGGCGGCGCGCCCGTGTTTACACCGTCCATCATTGTCGCACCGGTTGCAGGCAATGGTCTGTCGGCGAATCCTTCCAGCCTTTCGACCACCGCTCTCTCCCAGACTTCAATCGCGCTCAGTTGGACAAGCAACTCCGGCGGGGGAGAGGCGGGTTTCAAGATCGAACGACGCACGGGTGGCGGAGTCTATGCCGCCATCGCCACAGTGGGCGCAGGCGCGACCAGCTTCACCGATACCGCATACTCCGGCGGGGTCACTGCGGGAACCCAATACACCTATCGCGTGCGGAGCTACAACTGGGTCGGAGACTCGACCTACAGCAATGAGAGCACCGCGACGACATCCTCTTCCGGTTTTCAAGCCCCTCCCATCGTGGCCACGCCGTCTTCTTGGGACCCGGCGGAGACCAGGGGTGATTTTACGATCGGGGTGTATCGTCAACCGGTACAGTCGCTGGCCGGTTGGAAGGCACGCGGCATCAACACCGTCGTCGCGTTCTATGACAACCCGGTGTGGATGGAAGAATACATCAACACCTCCAACGCACTCGGCCTTTGGCAAATCCGCAATCCACGACAAAACATCTCGGCGGATATCGGAGCGAAGTTCCTGCTGGCGTACTCACATCCGGATGAGCCGGATATCAACGGCATCTCGACCCAGTTTCTCGCGGCAGAGTATGCCCAATGGAAAGCCGGCAACCCCTCCGTCCCGGTGGTGGTGAATGTATCCGGCGGGGATGTGCTGCGTCCCACCTACCCAGCTAACAAAGACGCCATCTACCAGGGCATCTTCAACACCGCCGACTGGATCAACAACGACGTCTATCCTGTGACGGCTTGGTCTCATCCCCAGTGGATCGACAAAGCCATCCCGCTGGTCAACAATGGAAACGATCCCTACTTCAGCACCATCGCCTTCAACCCGGGATTAGCCACCGATAAGATTCGGCAGCTCGCCGGTGGGAAGAAACAGTTCGCCTACATCGAAACCAGCTTTCAGAACAATACGTCCGGCCCGTCCATCGGTGGCCGGGTGGTGACTCCCGATGAGTTCCGCGGTGAATCGTGGGATGCCATCATCCATGGGACAAAAGGTTTGATCTACTTCCCCCAGGCATTCAACCCGGATGTCACCGATGCCACCCCGCCCCAGATCGTCGCGGAGATGACCAAAAACGACGCGCTGATCAACAGCTTCGGAGCCGTGTTGAACAGCGGCAGTGATGCGAACAACAACTTTGTCAATCTGCCCGGCGGGCTTGAAGCCACCTGGCGCGATTTCGGTGGGCATCGCTACTACTTCGTGCTGAACGACTCACACGGTGTCGCCTGGAATCAACCGCTCAATCTCCCCGGTCTGCCGAGCGGCGCGGTGGAAGTTGCCGGTGAGGGCCGATCGGTTTTTGCCAACGGCAATGCGATCACCGATTCGTTCGCCCCGTATCAGATGCATGTGTATCGATCGTGATCATTCCAAAAAAATATGGAGGATGGCATCATCGCCATCCTCCATATTTTTTGTCAATCAAACGTGTTCGATCAGTGACCGATCTTCAAGTCCCTTTGACCACCTCAATAATCGCCTGAGTCTTCAGCACCATCAGATTCTCATCGAAAAGATGGAAGCTCTGCACCAGCAACTCATGGCTGCGGCGTTCGATATCCAACACACCCAGCGACGCACCTTTGTCGGAGGTGGCGGGCGTCTCGGCCATCATCAGTTCACGGCGGGCGGCGTAGGTTGCGATCTCCTGCTTCGTCGCATCGTACAGCGTCTGGGTCAACTGCTCTTCCTGCGTGCTGATCATGTACCGAATGTTGGCGGCCTGCATCTCGTGATACTTCTCGCCGCGACACGGCACCTTCTGAATCAGACCGCGATCGGTGTACTCTTCGGTGCCGGTGAAGACCACTTCCGTCAGCGTGTTTTTACCGGCGGTGAAACTGGTCACGTGACCGCCTTCGACCAGCCAGATTTCCGCCTCGTAAGCGCGGCGGACCATCTTCTCGGAGGCAAGAATGGTGAATAGCTCCGGGTGGAGCGGTCGGGAATACAAAAGGAGGGTCAATCCTCCACTTCGACGTTGTTTAGTGCGATGGCTCATTGGCGTCCATGCTCTTTCTAGAAAAGACGTCCGTCTTTTCAAAAGGCCCGGGACAGGAAAATCATTCAAATGATTAACCTGTCCCGCATTTCAAGGCGGGGCAAGGGTCTCGTGCCCGTACGAGTTTGTCTAGCGATGCGGTCGTTCTTCCCTGCGACCGAACCGCCCGCCGAGATGAATCTCTAAGGGCGTCCGCACGTCGCGGACTGTTCAGACGATGGATTATAGAAAATTGAAGTGGAGAAGAGTAGAAAATAATCCGCGTTATCGTGAAGTAAACGCCGGAAGCAGCACGGCTATTATGTCGTAAGCAGAGTGTGTGCCACAAGTTACACCAAATCCGCGCCTGAAAAATAAAGCCCCAAAATAAATGCCCGCCCCTGTTCTGAACGCAAAAGTCTGCCAAAGAAAAGGTTCGCCCCCTTCTTGGTAATGGTATTTTGCAAAGAGAAGCGCTGAAAGCACCACCATTAGTGGAATGGAGCCCACCCTGTGGATTCGGAGGAGGTCGACCAGCAGAATACTAAGCACCGTGAACGCCGCCAGACGAAATACCAGTTCTTCGTAAATGCCGGCACCCACGGACAGCACGATCATCTCCGGCCAGGCGGCGGTCGGTTGCCCGCCCGACTGCAACGGGATGTACGTTTTTGACAGCGCATCCAGCGCAAAGAGCGGCAGGCACCAGATCACACTCTCCAGCGTCATGCAGGTGGTGGTGCCAAAATCAATTTCCCACTGGTCTTTGCGGGCGATGTGCCACGACAGCAAAATCGCCGGCACCGCCAGAACAGGTAGATATTTTCCACCGGCCCCGAACAACTGAAAAAACTGCAGCATGTAGTCGAACGCCCGAATCCGCGTTTCGGTATGATGCCGCAGGTCCGTCGCGAAATAATGGGTGCCGACTTCGTACAGCACCAGCATGGGCAGGAGGAAAATCAAACAGGTGAGGGGAGTTTGCGATTTTTGAAGATAGCCCAAGGGTAGCGCATCGTGGCCGGAGTTTCCCCGGTCTTCGGTTGCAGCGCCGGTAGATCGTATCTCAGTCGCTCGACTCATCTGGCATCTCCGGGGTCTCTGCGGGTTTCGGATCGGTCAACGTCCGACAACCTAACCATGCCATCGGGTATTGCGGGGCCACTTCTACAATGCCTTCCATTAATTAGCCTGCTCGCTTGCGAGCAGTGACTGAGACATTGTCCCCCTAGACGCGCTTCGCAAGCGAAACGGCTAAATAATCAACGCGACCCGTCACTTCTTCTCCGCCTTATCCTCCACCACCTGCTGGCAGGCGCGGGTGATCCGGATCGCCCGATTGCCCCGAAGTTGTCCCACCCGGCCAATGAATTTGTTCTTGCCCTCCACCTGAATCGCCACATCCGAATCACACGCTTTGCCCGTGGTGATGATGTCTCCGACCTGCAACGACAGCAATTCATTGACGCTGATGGTCGTTCGCGCCAGAAAGCCGCGCACCTCCACCGGCGCGTTGTGAACATTGCCGGTCAGTTTGCGGATGTGGTCGTCCTGCGCGCCTTTGCGCTGATAGCTGAACCAGTTCTGGCTGGCCAGTGTGCTCATGATCGGCTCGATGACGTTGTACGGGATGCACAGGCTCATCGTCCCGGCACGGTTGCCCATCTTCAGCTCGAACCCGATCACCACCACCGTTTCATTCGGCGGAACGATCTGCACCAACTGCGGGTTGCTCTCAAAATCCTGGACGCTGAAGGTCATCGGAGTCAGATTGCTCCAGGCCTCGGAGAGATGCTGGGTGGCCCGGTCGGTGATGCGCTGCACGAGGCGTTGCTCGATTTGCGTCAGTGGTCGTTGGGGAATGAACAGGTCCGTGTTGGACCCGCCGAGAAGACGATCGATGATCGGATAGAGGATGAGCGGGCTGATTTCCAGGCACAATTGCCCGTCGAGTTGCTCGGCTTTCAGAAGATTGAAGCAGGTTGGATTCGGCAGCGAGTGAATGAATTCGCTATAGGTCAGTTGCTCGAGATTGGAAACGGTCACTTCGACGATCGTCCGTAAATATCCGGAGAGTGACACGCTGAAATTTCGGCCAAAGCCTTCATGAAGGCCTTCGAGGGCGCGCATCTGATCTTTGGAGACGCGTTCGGGCCGTTTGAAATCGTAGACATTGATGCTGACTTCGGCGGCGGGCTCACTGCTTCCGCTGCCCCGGAAGATTTGTTGAGCGGTGTCTGAGGACTGCCCTTTCTCCACCACGCCCGTATCGACGGCGGCGAGAAGGGCGTCCACTTCAGATTGATCGAGTACATCACTCACAGAGCAGCCTCCATGCCGCAAAGCGACTTATCGGATTATCGGACGTTGGGCGTGAACTGCTACAACATTTCGACTTATTCGATCATTTCTGAAATCCGTTTAGCGGTCTCGCTTGCGAGACATTTATCTGAGGATCGCGGAAAACGTCGCGCAAGCGGGACCGCTAAACGAAATCAAAGTTTCACTTGGTACCGCTCAACACACCGCAATGAACCAGGGTGGGCCGGATCTCGCCCGGCGTCAGTCCGGCTTCAATGAGCCATTGGCGATATTCGGCTGCGCTATAAGCCCTGCCCTCGGTGAGCGTAAACAGGGCGGCGGAATAGAGCGCGATAGGTAGCGGGCCATCGAGGTTGTCATTCAGAAATACATCGTGAATCAGCATTTGCCCGCCCGTCGGTAGAACGGCGGCGCAGCGCTTCACCAGCGACCGGCAGGCGGGAACATCCCAATCGTGGAGAATGTTGGAGAGCAGAATCACATCGCAATCCGCCGGCATCGCATCCGCAAACATATCCCCGGCGACGAACTCCGTGCGATCGGCGACGCCATATTGAAAAGCCATCTCGCGGGCCACCTTCAGCACTTCTGCGCGATCGAAAATGACCGCCCGCAAATTTGGATGTCGCCGGAGCATCGCGTAACTGTAGATGCCCGTGCCGCCGCCCACGTCGAGCATTTTACGGGCGTTGCCGACCGGAGCGCGCTCGGCCAGCACCGGAGCGACATTCTTCGCACGGCCCGCCAGCGCCATCGTCAACCGGCGAGCACTCGCTTCGGTGTCCATCGCCGACTCGATCCCGTCGCGGTAGATGTAAGCCGCCCCGGGCCCACCGGCGTCGCTGCCGGCGGGGCGATTGGTGCGCAGTCGCTGCACCATCTCCTTCACCCCCGCGCTTTCGCTGGCCAAGCCCACATAACCGCTCATGTCGAATTCACCGCCGGGAACCAAATGCTCTTTGGCAAGCGGCGTCAGATCGAACTGGCCTGCATTATTTTGGGCGATTAGACCCATGGCCCGGATCGCCGTCAGCAACACCGTCGCCGGTCGCTCGGCCAGTCTCGTTCGTTCGCAAATCTGCCGAAAGGAAATCGGTCCATCGGGAAATTGCTCGAAGAGTCGAAACTCAAAGACGGCGGCCGTGAGCAGTTCGGTAGCGTAGCTGCCGCGAAAAATATCGACGAGCGGGGTGGGATCGGTTTGCGGAGCGGGGAGCGGCGATAAAGACACGGGATTTTTCTCCGTTGCTGGGAGCTTCTAAAACTTCGTTGTGATTTCAAGTTCGAAATCTCGATTGTGGCACGGGCTTCCAGCCCGTGTTAGCGATACAGTTAGGAAAGACTGCATAATATTACGCTCTTTTACGCACATGCCCGTCAACACGGGCTGGAAGCCCGTGCCACGATAAACATTGCGAAGGGCGGAAGCGTAGCGACTCTATGATTGCATTCAAGCGATGGGAGAATAGGTTACGATGAATTCGCGATTTTATTATTTAGCCGTTTCGCTTGCGAAGCGCGTCTGAGACCTCAACCCTCTCAACGCGCCTCGCAAGCGAGGCGGCTAAATAATGAGAAGCAGAACCCCGGCGATCATCGGAAACACGTCATGGCCATCGACCGACAAATCACCTTCGCCCCGCAGAACCACCTGCTCACCAACACTGCCGTTTGGAGCGCGGACGGGCAGTGGATCATTTACGACGTCCGCTCTGATCCGGACGGCTCCACATTCGACGGGAGCCGCATCGAACGCATCCACACCCGCACCGGTGAAGTGCAACTTCTTTATCAATCGCAAAACGGCGCGAAGTGCGGTGTCGCCACTTGCCATCCGTTGACGGAGGAAGTTGCTTTCATTCAAGGCCCCGAATGCCCGACGCCGGGGTGGACCTACGCCGCCTGTCGCCGTCGCGGCGTCATCGTCGATGCGGCTCAACTTGGTGTCATCCAACCGCTCGATGCGCGCGACCTGACGCCGCCCTTCACCCCCGGAGCGCTTCGCGGCGGTACGCACCTTCACGTTTTCAGCGGCGACGGGCAGTGGGCCAGTTTCACCTACGAAGATCAAATCCTCGTGTCGCTTCCATCAATGGCTGTCGATCACGATCTCAATCAGCGAAATATCGGGGTGAGTGTGCCGTGCGGTCGAGTGTGTGTCCCGCGATCTCACCCCCGAAATCAGGACGGTGATTATTTTTCCGTCCTGGTGACCCGCACCGTCAACTACCCCACTCCCGGATCGGATGAAATCTTGCGGGCTTCTGAAGAATCCTGGGTTGGTCGGGATGGCTACAACAAACCCGATGGAACTCGACAGCGCCGGGCCATTGCATTTCAGGGTCAGGTGATCGACACAAACGGCGAGCGAATCTCTGAAGTGTTCATCGTCGATATTCCCGACGATGTGACGATCCCCGGCGACGGTCCGCTTCAGGGAACCGACACGCGCCGGCCGCTTCCACCTTCGGGGACGATGCAACGGCGTTTGACATTCACCGCCGGCCGCAAATATCCGGGGTTGCAGGGACCTCGTCATTGGTTGCGCAGTTCACCCGATGGCACCCGGATCGCGTTTTTATTGAAGGATGATGATGGGGTGGTCCAGTTGTGGACCGTCTCCACGAATGGCGGCATTGCGCATCAACTGACCCGCAACCGATGGAGCATCGCCTCTGCATTTACGTGGAGTCCGGAGGGACGATTCATCGCGTATGCGATGGACCATAGCGTTTTCGCCACGGAAATCGCGACCGGCGAATCCATTCGGCTGACTGGTCGTTCGACTGATTCAGAGTCGCCGCGCCCTGAGGCGTGTGTGTTTTCACCGGATGGACTGAAGATCGCCTACCTGCGAAATCTCGGTTTGGGAAGAAATCGATTCAATCAAATCTTTGTGACGAGGATGGAAATCCGATGACGAGACAAATTTGGCATTTATTCACACTTGTAATTTTAAGTATTGCATCAGTCGATGCCCAACCCGTCCCTTCCGATTTGCCCCACGTCCCCGGCATCATCATCGACCACATTCCCGCAGCCAGTAAAACCTACATCGGCTCTCCCAGCATTGCGGTGCTTCCGAACGGATCGTATGTCGCCTCCCACGATCTCTTCGGTCCCGGCAGCACCGACAACCGCACGCGCGTTTTCATCTCGCGGGACAAGGGAAAAACCTGGCAGCCGCAGTCGGAAGTAATGGGGCAATACTGGTCGACGCTCTTTTTCCACCGCGGCGCTCTCTATCTGATCGGCACGACGAAGGAATACGGCTATGTCGTGATTCGACGCTCCATCGACGATGGGAAAACCTGGACAAACCCCACGGACTTTTCAAACGGGCTTCTGCTCAACGACGGGAAATATCACTGCGCACCCCAACCGGTCGTGATTCACGCCAACCGAATTTGGCGCGGTATGGAGGATGCCATGGGTCCCGGCGGGTGGGGCTCGCACTTTCGGGCATTCATGATGTCCGCGCCGCTTGATGCCGACTTGCTCAAAGCCGAGAGTTGGAGTCGAACCAATGCGCTTCCGCGCGATCCCTCATGGCTCAAAGGCAAGTTTGGCGGCTGGCTTGAGGGGAATGCGGTCGTGACTCCGGAAGGACACGTTGTCGATATTCTTCGCGTCGACGAGAAACCGGAAGGTGAAACCGCCGCCATGGTCACGATCAGCGACGATGGAAAAATCGCGTCGTTCGATCCCGCGACCGGCTTCATCCATTTTCCCGGTGGGTCGAAGAAATTCACCATTCGGCATGATGATAAGAGCAAACAATATTGGGCGCTGAGCAATTGGATTCCGCCGCAACACGTGGGAAAAGATCCGGGGGCGACGCGGAACACCCTGGCTCTCGTCAGTTCACCCGATCTACATCATTGGGCGGTGAAGTGCATTGTGCTGAATCACCCCGATGTGAAACGGCATGGGTTCCAGTATGTGGACTGGTTGGTTGAGGGGGACGATCTGATCGCCGTTTGCCGTACTGCGTATGACGATGAGGCGGGCGGGGCGCACAACATGCACGATGCCAATTTCATGACCTTCCATCGTATCGAAAGATTCCGAGATTTGACGATGGAAGATTCCGTGCCGGTGAAAGCCTCGAAATGAAGTCTCACTCAAATTATCGAATATCGAATATCCAAGCCGGTGTGGAGCGGTGAGCAGCAGCGAACTGCGCAACCCCGGATCTCTTGATTGCCCGAAGAGATCCGGGGTTGCGCAGCTCGTTGCACTCGCCGCTCCACCCCGGCTTGGAGACGTCTGCCGCATTGCAATTACTTCCCGGCGGACAATTGCTCGCAGGCCTCACCGAAGAACTTCACGCTGTGCGCCACATCCTGAACCAGGCCCGGTGTGAAGTGCTCATACTCAATGAGGAACGTCATGTGCGCGTTCTGACGTTGGAATTCCTGCATCATCGCCTTGGCTCCGCCGGTGCCGGTTCCCCACGGAACATCGTAGGCCTTATTTTCGCCGAATTGATTGAGGTCCTTGAAGTGCGACTCGATCATACGGCCTTGCAGCTTCTTCATCGCCTCGATCGGTTGAATGCCGCTGCGCTGCCAATGGCCGACATCCGCGCACGACCCAATCCGCTTGCTACGGCCTTCCGTCACCTTCAGCACCGTATCGGGGTTCCAGTAATGCGACGGATTCGGGTGATTGTGCAGCGCGACATTGATGCCGAATTCTTCGACCAGTTTGTTCAGCACGTCAAACTGATTTTCGTTCGGCTCCGAGACGATGGTTTCCAGCCCCATCTCCTTGGCCCATTCGAAAAACTTTCGGGCGCCTGCCTCATCCGCCGGAATGCCGGTCACGCCAAAGCTAACCAGCGTGATATGGGAGTCGGCAAGTTTCTTTTTAATCGCTGCCTTCGCCTCGGTTGAAAGATCGGGGCCCATCTTCATGTTTTTATCCTGATCGACGATTTGGCCGGGAAATGCTTCCAGATAGTGCAGGCCAAGCGCGTTGACCTGATCGATGGTGTCGAACAGAGTTCGCTTGTTGAAGGTCCACGCCTGGCAACCGATTCTCCAACCCAGTTTTTCGGCGGCCAGCGTGGCGCGCTCACCGGCGGCTTTCATTTCATCAGCGGAAAGAGGCGCGAGTTGAACGGCGGGGGCCTGCGGCACAGCGGGTTTGAGCAGCGACTTATCTTCCCCGCGAGCCAGCGGTGAAAGACAGAGCAGCGACAAACCGAGTGCGAATTGGCGGGAAAAACGTTTGGGCATTGAAGTCTCCTCGGGTAATGGAAATGGGATCGAACGGGCGTTGCACGAAAGTACAACCACGACACACATCGTGCAAGATCAGTACACGCTTCATGCGGCGTGGTTGCTACATCGCGATTAGATGATTTGAATAAGGTGGCATGGGCGTCTCGCCCATGCATTTCTTCGGCGAAAAAGCACGGGCGAGATGCCCATGCCACCAGTTTTTAAAAACACCCGTCAAAGCCCTTCGGAATTCCGTCGCGAGAACTTCGCGATTTAGCGCCTTCGCGATTCCCCCGGTTTTTTTCTTCCTTCCCATGACGCTCTCGAGCGGGGAACCGAATGGTCCAGCACGATGGTCCTGCCAAAACTTACAACTGCGCGGCGTACCCCTTTACCACTCCCTCGAACGGTTGCGTCTCCCAACCGAAATCATCCTTGAACTTCCGCATGTCGCAGGTGTTGTCTTCCTGGCTCATAATGACCTGATCCCGATTGAACGGCAGCAACGCGGCGGGGGTGATGGCGGCGATCATCTTCGCATACCACGCGGGCAGCGGTACGACGAGCCGACTTTTCCCCGTGATCGCCTCGGCACAAATGCGGTGCATCTGCGGCCAGGCGATCACCGTCGGGCCGCCCAGCGGATAAATCTCACCGATCGTTTTGGGGTTTCCCAAGGCTTCGACAAACGCGCGGGCCACATCCTTGACGTACACCGGTTGAAGCATCCCCGCGCCACCCAGACCCAGCGCGCCACGACCGAAATAGGGCATGAAGAGGAACGGTGGTTTGCGGCGGCGGGCCCAGCCGGCTTCCATCTGCATGAATTCACCGGCGGGGCCGTGGATGAGGGAAGGGCGGATGATCGTCCACTCCAATCCACTCGCACGCACATATTCCTCGGCGGCAAACTTGGTCCTGTGATATTCGCTCATGGCATTCGACCGCGCGCCAAGCGCCGACATCTGCACGTAGCGCTGTATCCCCAAAGCTTTCGCGGCATCGACGACATTTCGGGTGCCTTCGTAGTGGACGCGCTCGAAGTTGATCCCTTTGGACCGCTTCTCCATGATGATGCCGACGAGATGAATCACCGCGGTGCAACCGGCCATCCCTGCGCGGAGGGTGGCGGGGTCGAAGAGGCTTCCCTCGACGGAATGCACGCGATCGCCACCGATGGAAATCTTGCGATGATTGGTGAGCGCGTTGACGGAATGATCGTGGGCGACAAGTTCTTCAAGAACCGCTGAACCGACGAAACCGCTGCCGCCCGTGACGAAGACTTTTGCCTGCATACTGCTCCTTCTTCAAATCGATCGTGTCGCAAGGTACACTATTGAGAAGAGGTGTTGGAATCAATGTTGAAAGCGGTTTTCGGAGATTTGAAAGTGTGACGGGGAAAAATCCCGTCCCTCCGGGACGGCGCTAAACGATGCGGATTGTTAAAACTTCATGTCGACTATTTCAAAATTACTTCGACTCGGAACGCGCGGCAGTCTGCTGGCACGAACGCAGAGCCGGTTGATCGCCACTGAATTGGAGAAGCATCATCCCGGCTTGCAGGTCGAACTGGTGATCATCAAAACCAGCGGCGATCTCATCACGGATAAACCTCTGCACGATGTCGGAGGCAAGGGATTGTTCACTAAAGAGCTCGAACTGGCACTGTTGGCAAACGAGGTGGATTTCGCGGTGCATAGTTACAAGGATGTTCCGGTGACCATGCCGTTGGTCGATGCTTCTGAACTGCTTATCACCGCGACTCCCGAGCGCGAAGATGTGCGCGATGTTCTGGCTTTTCGATCATTTCCGGATGGACAGTCCCCGCCGCAGCTTCGCGACCTGCCGTCCGGTTTCCGAATCGGCACCGGCAGTTTGCGACGGCGATGTCAGATTCTGCTGCATCGCGCTGATCTACAGGTCGAACCGATTCGCGGCAACATCGATACGCGACTTCGCAAGCTCGCGGAAGGGCAGTACGACGGAATC
Organism: Humisphaera sp.; assembly: GCA_025351525.1. Taxonomy (GTDB): domain Bacteria; phylum Planctomycetota; class Phycisphaerae; order Tepidisphaerales; family Tepidisphaeraceae; genus JANXVV01. The sequence continues at coordinate 17,175 of JANXVV010000160.1, forward strand.
GTGCTGGCGATGGCAGGCCTTCGCCGCACGGGGTTGTTCGATGCCACGCGGATGATTCTTCTGGAACCGAACGAAATGCTACCGTCGCCGGGCCAGGGTGCGTTGGCACTGCAATGTCGTTTGAAAGATGATTTAACGCGTCAAATTTTGTCGGCGATCCATCGGGCCGATGTTGAAACGTGCGTGGGCTTCGAGCGAGCACTGGTGGCGAGGCTGGAAGGGGATTGTCATTCCCCGATCGCGGCACTGGCGATGATTCAAGGCGATCAGATTCGTCTTCAGGCGGTGGTAGGCGCGCGAGACGGGGGTTTGCCGGTGATTCGTGCCGAAGCAACTGGAATGCGGAAGGATGGGGATGCCGTCGCCCGCGACTGTTGGGAACGGTTGGCCGAACAGGGTGTTCAGCAGTTGCTGCGTTCGGACCGATAGGCTGCATAGAGCGTTATCAGAACTAATCGCGTTGTCGAACGTATTACGTTGTGAAAGAATGTTTTGAAACGGTGGCATGGGCGTCTCGCCTATGCAGTCCGCCGAAAGAACATGGGCGAGATGCCCATGCCACTTTTTTTCTTGTCGATTGTTTAGATTTTGTTTGATTTGTTCTCGCAGGTTCGTTAATAATAAGCATTCGCAACCGAATGGGGGCATGCCACCCGGCAAGGTTCACCTAGGATTTTTTTGGACGAAGCTCGCTCCAAAGTTCTTATTCTAACAGGCCAATCCAAGGCAAACGCCCCGCTGATTGCAGCGCTCAAAGGTTTGTCCGATGCCGTGGAGGCCGGTTCCATCGATTTGGCGATCGATGCGCTACGGCACGATCACTTCGACGCCATCTTCTCCGACTCCGCCGATTTCCTTCCCCTCGAACGCGCATTGGTCAGCCAGCAAGCCAATTTAATTCTTAACACGATTGGCGAAGGCGTCTGTATTGTCGACGGCGAGGCACGCTGTAATTGGATGAATAAAAAGATGCAGGCCTGGCCTGCCCGCGTGCATGAAAAAATTCGCCGCACCTGTCAGGAAGCTTTCAATCTATTTAGTACGCAGGTCTCCCCGCAAACCGCCAACTCGCAAAACGGTCATTCGCACCACGTATCGTCCAACGGCTCCGCTCCATCCGCCGACTCCTATCCGACTTACTTCGCCCACTCCAAGCGTTACACCCTGAATATCGAAGACCAGCAGTTTCTGGAGATGATCGCGTCGCCCGTCATTGCGCCTGCCGGGCAGGTGGTGCAGGTGGTGGCCGTCATCTGGGACGCCACGGGCACGCGGCGATTGCAGCAGAAGATCGATGCGATCGACAAAGCCGGCAATGAGCTGGTCCGTCTGGAAGCGGATGCCCTCAGCAAGCTGAATGTCCAGGAACGGCTAAAGCTGCTCGAAGATAAAATCATCAAATACACCCGCGACTTGATGCACTTCGATCATTTCGCCATCCGTCTGCTCGACCGCAAGGCCAACAAATTGGAACTGGTGATTAGCGTCGGTTTGCCGCCCGAGGCCGAAGCGGTCGACCTGTTTTCACAGTCCGAAGGCAACGGCATCAGCGGTTTCGTGGCGGCGACGGGTCGCTCGTATATCTGCCCGGATGTGGAGCGCGACCCGCGCTATGTGCTGGGCCTCGATCAGGCGAAAAGCAGCCTCACGGTTCCGCTGCGGTTGCACGATAAAGTGATCGGCGTGTTCAATATCGAAAGCCGCCAGTGCGCTGCGTTCAACGAGGATGACCGTCAATTCGCCGAAATCTTCGGTCGCTATGTGGCGATCGCGCTGAACATCCTTGATCTGATGATTGTCGAGCGCGTCGGCACGGCTCATAAAGTGGCGGACGATGTTTGTAGTGAAGTCGCCGGGCCGTTGAATGACATCGCTTCCGATGCGACGGCTTTGATGGATGATTACATCGGCAACGATGACCTGCGAAACAAGCTGTACGCGATTATGGAGAACGTGCAGACCATCCGCCGTAGCCTAAGGCAGGCGGCTGATGGCACGAACAAAACCGTGCTGGGTGCCGGCGATGTGAAGACCGGAGAAGACCCGATTCTGCGGGGTGCCCGCATTTTGGTCGCCGATGATGAACCGAATCTGCGCACGACGATCAGCGAGATTTTGCGCAAATTCCATGCCGAAGTAACGGTCGCCGCCAACGGGGCTGAGGCGATCGCGCATATCGAGGGCCAGCCGGAGAATTGCAATTACGAGTTGATTTTGAGCGACATCAAGATGCCCGATAAAACCGGCTACGATGTTTTCGCCGCCGCCCGCCGCCGGTGTACACAGGTGCCGGTGATTTTGATGACCGGCTTCGGCTACGACCCGAACCACAGCATTGTCCGCGCCAGTCAGGAAGGTTTGCAGGCGGTGTTGTTCAAACCGTTCAAGGTCGATCAGCTTCTGACGGAAATCCGCAAGGCTCTTTCGCAGCGGGCCGCGGCGAGCGTTTGAATTTTCCCGAATTATTGAGCCGTCTCGCTTGCGAGGCGCTTCTGAACGGTCATCCCGTCAGACACGCCTCGCAAGCAAGGCCGCTAAACAAATAGACGACTGACCCTCCCTGTTTGTGAATACTCCCTTTCCCTGTTCACACGCCTTATTCCTTCTGCTATAACCCCCTCGTTCCGTGGACTTCACAGACCCCAAGACAGAGGAAACGCATGTTGAATCGAATCGCTCTCACCACCGCCGTCACGGCTTCGCTGCTCACCTTCGCCCTTCACGCCCAACCCGCCGACTCCAAACCGGCGACTGAAGCGCCGAAGACTGAAGCGCCGAAAGTGGAGGCGCCCAAGACCGAAATTCCTAAAATTGAAGCCCCGAAGGAAGACAAAAAGGAAGCCGTGAAAGAAGAAAAGAAAACCGTCACCAAGTCCGGGTTGCAGATCATCGAAGTGGTGAATGGCGACGGTGCCGCCAAGGCCGGCGATATCGTCTGGGTCCATTACACCGGCACACTGAAGGATGGCAAGAAGTTCGATTCCTCCGAAGGCAAAGAACCGATCCGCTTCCGCCTCGGCAAGGGTGAAGTCATCAAGGGTTGGGACGAGGGCGTGGCCGGCATGAAGGTCGGTGAAAAGCGCAAACTGGTGATCCCCTCCGATCTCGCCTACGGTGCCGCCGGCAGCCCGCCGACGATTCCGGGCGGGTCTGAGTTGCACTTCGACGTTGAACTCGTCGGCATGGCCCGCGTTGCGGAATAGTTGAAGTGATTCATATGGCCCGGCGTTTACGCCGGTGAACCGTTGTGCGACGGAACGTTTTCCGTTTGCGGAAAAGTTCACCGGCGTAAACGCCGGGCTATTTGAATGATCAATCCCGCAGCGCCGCCAGATACGCCCCCGCCGCGATCAGCACGATACCGACCCAATTGGTTTTCGACGGTCGTTCCCCCAGAAAAATCACCGCCAGCACCACCGCCAACGGCACACTCAGCTTGTCGATCGGGCTGGTCTTCGCCACGCCGATCTTGTCGTAGGCGATGAACCCGAACATCCACGATGCCGCCCCCGCGATGCCGGACAGCACGATCATGGTGATCGCCTTGCCGTGCAGCGTTTGGAGCTTGCCGCCCATGCCCATGAACATGGCGATGATGAGGCAGAAGAGCATCATCACGATGCTGCGTACCGCCGTCGCCAGGACGGGCGGGACTTCCTTCATGCCGATCTTGGCGAGGATGCCGACGGTCGAGGCGCACACCGCCGCCATCACCGCAAACGCCACGCCTTTGGAGTATTCCATGTCGGGGATCGTAGCAGACTCTCTGCTTATAGGAACGGGCTCGAAATAACTTCCGCATGAGGGTCGGGTGCCACAGGTCGCGGTACTCCGAGTCGTCATGTGCGTTCCGCACACACACGACGCATGAAAAGCGGGATATCATACGCGCAGCAGGATTTGCCGGAAGTGGCC
>JANXVV010000167.1 GCA_025351525.1 Humisphaera sp.
GTGCGCGGGGTGCAAATCCCCAAGCCCGGCGGCCGGGGAATGCGACAATTGGGCATCCCCACGGTGGTGGACCGGCTGGTGCAGCAGGCGATGCGGCAAGTGCTGGAGCCGAGGCTGGACCCGACCTTTTCGGCATCGAGCCACGGCTTCCGGCCCGGACGCAGCGCACACGATGCGCTGAAGAAGGCAAGGGAGTACGTGGCCGAGGGTCGCGTCATCGTCGTGGACATCGACTTGGAGAAGTTCTTCGACAAGGTGAACCACGACATCCTGATGGCGCGTCTGGGCCGATGGGTGGGGGACAAGCGCATGCTCCGGATCATCGGCCGGTTCCTAAGGGCCGGACTGATGCAGGACGGCGTGTGCGTGAGCCGCGAGGAGGGCACGCCGCAAGGCGGCCCGCTCTCGCCATTGTTGGCCAATTTGCTCTTGGACGATCTGGACAGGGAACTGGAGAAACGCGGGCACGCGTTCTGCCGTTATGCCGACGACTGCAACATTTATGTTGCATCGCAGGCGGCGGGGGAGCGGGTGCTGTCGAGCGTCACCGAGTTCCTTGAACAGAAACTCCGCTTGCGCGTGAACCGGGACAAGAGCGCGGTGGCCTATGTGTTGGAACGCAAGTTCCTGGGTCACCGCTTGTTGCCCGGCGGGAAACTGGGGATCGCTCCCCAGTCGCTCGACCGCGCCAAGGAGCGTCTTCGGCGAATCACCGGGCGCAGCCGGGGCGTGAGCTTCGAGCAGGTGATCGGCGAGATCAACGTGTTCGTCATCGGCTGGGTGACGTTCTTCCGCCACGCGGCGTGCAAGACGCACCTGACGGCGATGGACCAGTGGCTTCGCCGCCGCCTGCGGTGCCTGCGCCTCAAACAGTGCAAGCGCATCCGGACCATTGCCCACTTCCTGCAACGCCTTGGCGTGCCGAAAGACCGCGCCTGGATCGGGGCATCGAGTGGCAAGGGCTGGTGGCGCTGCGCTGACACTCCTCCTGTACATGAAGGGATGAGTGCGGCATGGTTTAAATCTCTAAGCCTGGCGAGCCTGACCGAGAGATATATTCTGTTAAACCGTTAGAAGAAACCGCCGGATACGATGAGTACGTCCGGTGGTGTGGGAGGACGGGGGCCGCAAGGCCCCCTCCTACCCGATCTTTTCGCCATTCTCAGCCGAAATCGATGAGGCGGGATTGCATCAAAACAGAACGGGCAGAGTACAGCAACCACGAAGCCGCGAAAGCGCAAAGGCAAACGCTAAGAAATTCAAAATCAATTCCCTTCGCGTTCGACTTCGCGCTTTCGCCGCTTCGCGGTTCCCCCTGTTTGGGTTGTGGCGAAGCTGCGATGGGTTCTGTGTGTCTTCGGTGGCTCTCCCTCGGATATCCAGTGGAGAAGTCTTGCCGTATTGTTGAAATTTCAGACGAAGGTGACATGAGGCGCGTGGTAACGCACGGCCAGGTAGCAGGCAAACGTTTGACTCACATGCCAACGCAGAAATCTAAAGTTCTGGCGGGCGGCCTTCTTCGACCGCTGCGGCGGCAGGGGACTGCCGCCTTCCAGTCCTTAGTTTCAACATTTCGTAGTTTCAAAAGAATTTTAGGTATTCCCAACCCGAAATAGCGCGCCTAAATTAGTCTCAACCGCATGGCGCAAATCTTCCATCCCGCGTTTAACACTCTCGCCCGCGCGAGCATCTTCGGCTTTCTGTTCATCGCCGCAGGTCTGGCTTGGTTGGCATACGGCATCCAGAAATCTCCCTACCTCACGGGTCAGGGAATCGTTCGGACCCAACCCGTCCCCTTCAGCCATGAGCATCATTCGCGAGGGCTCGGCATCGATTGTCGGTACTGCCATACGTCGGTCGAGCAATCCAGCTTCGCGGGCATCCCGGCAACGGAAACCTGCATGACGTGTCACTCGAAGATTTGGACCAATGCCGATATTTTACAACCCGTTCGCACCAGTTGGCAACTCGATCGCCCCATCGCCGGCCGGGGTGGCGATAAGACCGACGCCGCCGGCTGGGTACGCGTTCACAATCTGCCGAAGATTGTCTACTTCAACCACAGCATCCATGTGAACAAGGGCGTCGGTTGCAGCACCTGTCACGGCGAAGTGGACAAGATGCCTTTGATGTACCAAGCCGCGACATTGCAGATGGAATGGTGCTTGAAATGCCATCGCGCCCCGGAAGAGAATCTCCGCCCGCGAAGTGAAATTTTCAATATGGGTTGGAAGCCGCCCGCCGACCAAGACAAACGCGGGAAAGATTTGATCGAGCTGTATCACGTTGCTCCGGCGGAGCATTTGACGACCTGTTATGTATGCCATCGGTAGAGGTGGCATGGGTGTCCCGCCCATGCGTTTGATATTCGTGGTGAAGTGCAGATGAGTTATCAATGACAGAAAGCCCCCTCAATCTATCATCCCTCCGTCTCAAACTAGAGGTGACCGGCGGCAAGGCGTACTGGCGCAGCCTGGAAGAAATAGCCGACGGCCCGGATTTTCAAGAGATGTTGCACCGGGAGTTTCCCGAGCAGGCTTCGGAATGGGGCAACGCATTTAGCCGTCGAAATTTCCTGAAGATGATGGCCGCGTCGCTGGCGCTGGCGGGCTTGCAGGGGTGTACCAGGGAACCGCAGGAACGGATCGTGCCGTATGTGCGTCCCCCCGCTAATTTAGTTCCCGGCCGTGCGATGCACTTTGCGAGTGCAATGCCCCTGCGCGGCGTAGGCCTCGGCGTACTGGTTACCAGTCGCGAAGGACGACCGATCAAGATAGAAGGCAACCCGGATCACCCCGAAAGCCTCGGAGCGAGCAACGTCTTCATGCAGGCTTCGATTTTGGGTCTTTACGATCCGGATCGCTCGCAAACGCCGATCTATCTGGGCGATGTCAGCAGTTGGAGCGCGTTCCAAACCGCGCTTGCCCCGATCATTACCGCCAAGAAAAAAAATGGCAGCGCGGGTCTGCGCATCCTGACGCAGACCATCACCTCACCGACACTATTGGCCCAGGTGAATACCATTCTGAAAGAATTTCCGGAAGCGAAATGGCATCGGTATGAGCCTGTCTCCCGAGATTCGATTCAGGCCGGTGCGAAAATCGCGTTCGGCAAGAAACTGGATCCCATTTATCACTTCGACAAAGCGGAAGTGATCCTCTCGCTTGGGAGCGATTTCTTGTTCGCCGAGCCCGGAAGTCTGCGATACTCGAAACAATTTATCGACCGACGGCGGGTTCGCACCCTCGGTGAGAATGGCCGTCCGATCGACCCTAAAACTGCGACGATGAACCGACTCTATGTATCGGAATGTATGCCGAGCTTGACCGGATCGATGGCGGATCACCGATTGCCCTTGAAGCCCAGCGACATGGGCGTGCTGGCGGTGGCGGTCGCGAAAGAGTTGGGCGTCGCATTGGCCACGACGGTCGAAGAGCCTTCGCCTTCCATTGCAACGTGGGCACGAAAGGTTGCCCGCGATTTGGTAGGGCACAAAGCCAAAGCGCTCGTGGTTATCGGTGAATCCCAGCCGGCGGAAATACACGCACTGGGATGCGCGATGAACGCGGCCCTCGGTGCGTTGGGACAGACCATCACTTATATCGAACCTCTCGATCCGCATCCCGATTCTTCGATTGAGTCGCTCCGCACACTCGTCGAGGACATGAACGCCGGCAAAGTAGACACGCTGTTGATGATCGGCAGCAACCCCGTCTACACCGCCCCAGCCGATCTCAATTTCCTCGCTGCCTTAAAGCTGGTAAATATGCGAATCCATTTAGGCGAAGCGAACGACGAGACGGCTTTTCAGTGTCAGTGGCATCTCCCCGAAACGCACTACCTCGAAGCGTGGAGCGATGTGCGCGCGTTCGATGGTACCACTTCAGTCATTCAACCGCTGATCTCACCGCTCTACCAAAATAAGTCGGCCCATGAAGTGCTCTCGATGCTCTTGGGTCGACCCGACATCAGCGGCTACGAACTCGTCCGAAACCATTGGGGCAAAGCACTTCCCCCAGCGGAATTTGAAAATGGATGGAAGGCGGCTTTGCAAAAAGGTATCGTTGAAGGGAGTGCCCTGAAGCCGCAGGAGTTGCCGGTGGCTACTCTGCCGAGCCTTACGCTCCAATCTACCTCACCCGGTCTCGAACTTTTATTTTCCTTAGACCCAACCATTTACGATGGTCGTTTCGCCAACAATGGCTGGTTACAAGAGGTTCCAAAACCCCTTACGCACATGAGTTGGGACAATGCGGTGATGCTATCCCCGCGCACCGCCGAAAAATTTGCCTTGCACAGTCGCGATCGCGTCAACCTTTCAAGCGGCGGTAAGACTTTGAGCGCAGCCGTATGGATCTTACCCGGTCATGCCGACGATGCCGCGACTCTTAGTCTGGGTTATGGTCGTACCCGCGCCGGACGGGTCGGCGGAACCGACAAGCATCAAAACGGCTTCAACGCCAACCAGCTTCGACATTCGCAACATCCCCTCTTCGCCCGGGATCTCCGGATCGCCAGGTCCGGTGGCGCCTATAACCTCGTCGTCTCGCGAACCCATCACACGGTCGAATCGCGTTCGTTCGGCACCGAAATCAAGCCGGAAGTGGTTTCGCATCCGGACCCCGCACAGGCGAGCGACAATCTGCAGAACCGCAAGTTGATTCGAGTTGCCACACTGGCGGAGTATCAATCGGACCCCGTGTTTGCCCAGAAGATCGAAGAAGAAGGTACCGGTGAGAGTACTCCCGGTGGAAAACGAGTTCCCCTTCAACTCTTTCCGGAGCACGACTACTCGAACAAACTCAACCCCGCCAAGCACCGTTGGGCGATGTCGATCGATACCAACGCGTGCATCGGATGCAACGCCTGTGTCGTCGCCTGCCAAGCCGAGAATAACATTGCGGTCGTTGGCAAGGATCAGGTCGATCGTGGTCGCGAGATGCACTGGATTCGCATCGATACCTACTATGCCGGTTCTCTCGATGATCCGGACACCTATTTCCAACCCCTCACCTGCATGCATTGCGAAAACGCGCCGTGCGAACTGGTGTGTCCGGTCGAAGCAACCGTGCATGATGATGAGGGCATCAATAACATGGTCTACAACCGGTGCATCGGAACGCGGTACTGCTCGAACAATTGCCCTTACAAAGTTCGCCGATTTAATTTTCTGCAATACACCGACAACACGACGGAGCAATACAAGCTGATGCGGAACCCGGAAGTGACCGTTCGCAGTCGGGGTGTGATGGAAAAATGCACCTACTGCATTCAGCGGATCAACAACACGCGCATCGACCTTGAGAATCTTCAGGTTCGCATGGAGGAACAGGTTCGCAATTCCCCCTCCGGTGCAGACCGCGCCCAATTGCAAAACACCCTGGACGAATCCACACGGCATACGCTTGCCAACCTCGAAACCGCCTGCCAGCAATCGTGCCCGACCGAAGCGATTGTGTTTGGTGATCTGAATGCTCCTCTGAGCCGCATCGCTTTGCTGAAAGAGGAACCGATGGACTATGGCCTGCTGGAAGAGCTGACCACAAAACCCCGCACCACTTATTTGGCACGGCTGACGAATCCGAACCCTGAAATGACCGCTTAAAATACGACACTCCATGAACGCGCTTCCCACTACCACTCCCGTCGACAAAGACACCCTTGAAGTGATGGGGCCCGGCTACACCTATGGTTCGGTCACCGACAAAATCAGCTCCATCGTCCTGACTCGCAAAACGACGATCCGTTGGTGGATCGGGTTTGGCGTTACCTTCTCCATAGTCATGGTCCTGGTATCAGCCATCGGGTATCTGCTGGCCAAAGGTGTCGGAATATGGGGTGTCAACGTTCCAGTCGCCTGGGGATTCGCGATCGTCAACTTCGTGTGGTGGATCGGCATCGGTCACGCCGGCACCTTCATCAGCGCGTTTTTGCTGCTCCTACGCCAGGATTGGCGGACCAGCATCAATCGCTTTGCCGAGGCGATGACTTTGTTCGCCGTTGCCTGCGCGGGACTGTTTCCGCTGTTACATCTCGGCAGGCCATGGGTGTTTTACTGGCTGTTTCCGTATCCCAATACCATGCTGCTTTGGCCGCAGTTCCGCAGCCCGCTGGTATGGGATGTATTCGCAGTCAGCACCTATGCGACCGTTTCACTCTTATTCTGGTATGTCGGCTTGATCCCCGACATGGCCACACTGCGCGACCGATCCAAATCCTCCATAGGTCAATTCTCTTATGGTATCCTCGCCATGGGATGGACCGGGGCGGCCCGCCACTGGCACCGCTATCAGGTCGCCTACCTCTTGCTTGCCGGATTAGCCGCGCCGCTGGTGATTTCAGTTCACAGCATCGTCGGCATGGATTTCGCCGCAGCACAAACACCGGGTTGGCACTCAACGATCTTCCCGCCCTACGTTGTCGCCGGCGCTATTTTTTCGGGCTTTGCGATGGTCGTCACCCTTGCCATCCCGCTCCGATCCATCTTCGGCTTGCGTGATCTGATCACCCTTCGCCATCTCGATAACTGTGCGAAACTCATGCTCGTCACCGGTCTCATCGTCGCCTATGGTTACGCCACCGAAGCATTTGTGGGCTGGTACAGCGGCAACCCCTACGAAATCTATGTCACCGCCAACCGGGCACTTGGGCCGTATCAGTTGGCCTACTGCGCGTTGCTCTTTTGCAACATCTTCGTGCCGCAATTTCTCTGGTTCCGCCGTATTCGCCAGAATGTGCCCATGCTGTTTGTGATCGCCGTCATCGTCAATATCGGCATGTGGCTCGAGCGATTCGTGATTGTCATCACCAGCCTGCATCGCGATTTTCTGCCCTCATCGTGGGGAATGTACTCCCCCACCTTTTGGGATTGGGCCACCTTCGTCGGCACGATCGGTTTATTCCTCTGCATGTTCTTCGTGTTTGTCCGAATCCTGCCGGTGATCTCTATTTTCGAAATGCGCGAGTTGGTGAAAGAGACGAATGAGGAACATTCGCACTCACCTTCCGAACCCGTCGACCCCCATGAACTGGCCGCAACGACCTTGGAAACCGGGGAAGAAGTCTGGCGGGAAAGGGAATGACATGGTGACAAAGGTAAAAATCCATGGTCTGCTCGCGGAGTTCGATACCGCCGAGCGGTTGCTGGCGGCTGCAGCACAGGTGCGCGATGCCGGCTATCGGCGCTGCGATGCCTACTCTCCTTTTCCGGTGCACGGGCTGACCGAGGCGATCGGATTCCGAAAGACGCGCGTTCCGTTGATCGTCCTGATCGGGGGAATCGTCGGCGGTCTAGGCGGATTTTTGATGCAGTGGTATGCGAACGTCGTAAGCTATCCTCTCATCATTGCCGGTCGACCTTACAATAGTTGGCAGACGTGGATTCCCATCACTTTCGAGACGACAGTGTTGGGCGCATCACTGTCGGCGGTCTTCGGCATGTTGGCCTTGAACGGCTTGCCCCGACCCTATAACCCGCTGTTTAACGTCCCCGCCTTTTCACTTGCCAGCCGCGATCGATTCTTCATCTGCATCGAGTCCGTTGATCCCATGTTCAATCTCATTACAACCCGGCAATTTTTGGAAACACTGCAACCGCGCAGCGTGGCGGAGGTGCAGCCGTGAAGAAATCTTGTCTACAACTCCTTCTGGTTCATTTTGCCAAACGAACTGAAGGTCTGAAATGGTTGGTACTACTCTTCTCGCTGGCGATGTTCACCGGTTGCGGGAAATCAGACATGTCCGAGCAACCCAACTATGAACCGCACCAATCCAGTGCATTTTTCGAGGATGGCAACTCGGCCCGCCCGCTGGTCGAAGGCACCGTGTCGAGAAGCGGCGGTCAAAGCGATGCCTACGAGTTCGACCGCTCGGCGCACTCCACCACCGCGCCATCGACCCCCGCTCAGAGCTTGGTCAACGCCGGCTACCCCGCCGACTTTCCGCAGAGCGGGGAACCCCTCCGCCGGCAGTTGGAGCGCGGCCAAGAGCGATACAACATCTACTGCTCCGTCTGCCACGGTCAAACCGGTGCAGGGGACGGAATGATCGTTCAGCGCGGTTTCATACGCCCTCCCTCGTTCTACCCGCTCGCCTCCGATGTGGAGAGCAATCCGGATCTGTATCGACGATCGCAGAATCTGCTACAGGTGCCGCCGGGCTATGTCTGCGATAAAATCACCAACGGCTACGGCGCGATGTACAGCTACGCCGCTCGAGTAGCACCGACCGACCGGTGGGCCATCGCCGCGTACATTCGAGTGCTGCAATCGAGCCAAGCCATGCCCCGATCCGAACTTTCCACGTTTGAACAAAAGGCGCTGGATGCCGCCGTCAAAGGGGTTGTGACACCATGAATGACATCGAACCACTTCCGCCCGATTTCATCCGCATTCGCAGAATCGCTCTGCCAACCGGTGTTGTCGCACTGGCACTTTGCGGATTAGGTTGGATGTTCAGCGCGCAGGCTTTCTACCGGGCCTACCTCTTCGCCTGGCTGTTCTACCTTGGCATCACGCTCGGTTCGATGGCCTGGGTGATGATTCACCATCTGGTGGGCGGTGGTTGGGGGCGAGCCATCCAACGCATCGCCGAGGCCGCGTCATTGAACCTACCATTGCTTCTTTTGCTTTTTATGCCCATTCTCTTCGGAGTTCATGCGATCTATCCCTGGGCCGATCCACTTCGAGTCGCCCACGATGCGATCTTGCGGCATAAGGCCCCCTACCTCAACCTGGGCTTCTGGACGGTGCGGCTATTCGTTTACTTTTTGATTTGGATCGGTCTCAGTGCCTGGCTCGCAAAAGCTTCTCGTCAATACGACACAACCCGCAGTACTTCCATTAGCTTGTGGATGCGGAGGGCAAGTGCCGGCGGTCTGGTCCTGTATGTCTTAACGATGTCCCTCGCCGGTGTGGACTGGATCATGTCGCGGGAGCCACACTACTATTCGACGATCTTCGGATTTATCTTGGTTGTCGGTCACGCATTGTCTGCGTTGTTGGTGCTCATCATTGTCCTTACGTTTTTGATCGGCCGTGAACCGCTTCGATCCTATGTCACACTGGCGCACTACAATGATCTTGGCAATCTTCTTCTGACGTGTGTCATCCTCTGGGCTTATGTCGCCTTTGCACAATATCTCATCACTTGGAGCGGAACGATCCGGGAGGAAGTGAAATGGTATTATCTGCGCTCGAAAGGCATCTACGGCTTTCTGGCCGCGATGATGATCCTGTTGCATTTTTTCGTTCCTTTTCTGTTACTACTAATCAAGGATGTTAAACGCCGTCCGGTATGGCTCGCATGGATCTGCACCGGACTGCTGTTCATGCGATTGATCGACCTCTATTGGATGGTCGTTCCGACAGGTGAACCGATCACCACCCTCAATCGACTGTGGCTCAACATCGCCGCCCCCATAGGCATCGGCGGGGTTTGGCTTTCATCGTTCATCTGGCACCTGGCACGCCGCCCACTTTTGGCTGTATCGGAACACGCAGAGCCTTCGACTGCCATGGAGAACAAACAAGACCCGGAGACTGGACCGCATGGAGAACGCCACGCCCATCCCGCATGATGACCGTCTGCCGTCATCGGACGTGCAAGGCATTCATCGAGGCCATGAGACCTCCGATGCCAAGCTGCGCCCCATCGTGATTTTCACAGTGGTTATGTTCGGCGTCGTCGCGATCATCCAACTGGCCGTCTGGGGCTTGATGCGGGCATTCGAGCATGGCAACGAGAAGTCTGACCCGACCGCTTCCCCTTTCGTAGGCTCGCGCACTCCGCCCACCGTGACACCCATGCAGCCTTCGATCGGTCATCCCAATCAACCTTACGAAGACATGAATGTCCTCCGCGAACGGTGGAACAGGGAATTGACGAGCTACGGCCCGGTTCCCGGACACCCGGAACTTGTTCGTATCCCCCTCCAGGAAGCCATGAACAGGATCGTTCTTCATGGACTGTCGACGCCAAGCTCACGGCCGACTACTTTGCCGGGAGGCTTGCCATGATGAACAACGTTGTCCGGTTTTATCTTTCGACGCTCGGGATTGGTGTTGAAGGACGTTCGTCCTCGACCGCCGAAACAGCGGCAGGGGACCGCCGCCCTCCAGGCGCCTCTTTTCATTCGTCGCTTGTGCGACGCAGCGGCATGACGACTCAGGATACCGGGCCGAACAGGACCGGCGTGACTGTTTGCTCCGTTTTCATGCTGCTTTCCATGGTGGTTTTCGCGATCGACACCCATGCCGAGCCACGGCTCGATCTATTGAAGCGGGTCGGCATCGACCAGCATCTGAACGCGCAGATTTCTCCCGATTTGATCTTCCACGATGAAGCCGGGCGAGACGTCCGCTTGGGAGACTACTTCGGCCATCGGCCAATGATCCTCTCACTGGTCTACTACGGTTGCCCACAACTTTGCACGACGGTTTTAAATGAGTTGAGTGTCAGTCTGAATGTTTTACCCACCAGTGTCGGCGAGCAGTTCGACATTCTCACCATCAGCTTCGATCCTGCCGAAACGCCGAGCCTCGCAGCGAAGAAGAAGGCGGAGTACCTTCGCACATATCGCCGCCCGATGGGGCCACAGGGCTGGCATTTCCTCACCGGGGATGCGGCTGCGATCCGGCAACTCACGCAAACCGTCGGCTTCAGGTACCTTCCCGATCCGCTGTTCCCCGGCCAATTCATCCATGCCGGCGGGCTGGTGATACTGACTCCCTCCGGCAAAGTCTCACGCTATTTTTTCGGAATCAATTACGCGCCGAAGGATCTTCGCCTGGCACTGGCGGAGGCGAAGGAGGAAAAAGCCGGAACACTCAGCGATGCCATCCTGCTTTTTTGCTTCCACTACGATCCGTACAGCGGAAAATATACGTTGGCGATTTTGAATTTCTTGAAGGCTGGCGCGGTGTTGACGTTGCTCGGCCTCGGCACATTTTGGGTGCGTAGTATTCGTTCGGAGCGACAGAGAAATAGCATTGTTCGACCAGCATTGCTAGGACTCGATTCGGTTTAACGAGATTCGGCATGGACACCAGTTTCCGGCTACTCCCTCAGCAAGCCTCCGACCACGCCGCCAGCGTGGATCATCTGACATTGGCGATGCTGTTCGTGTCGGTCTTTTTCACCGTGCTGATTGCGACCTTAATCATCTACTTCGCCATCCGCTACCGTCGTCGTCCCGCAAGTCCATCCGCGTTGAAGGAGGCACCGAAGTCAGGCGCGAAGCACGGAGCGCTGGTGCTGGAAGTCACCTGGACGGTCATTCCACTCATCATGGTAGCGGTCATGTTTTTGGCCGGGGCGCGGGTGTTTGTCCGTTCGCAGCAACCGCCTGTTGACGCAATGACCTTCAATGTCGTCGGCAAGCAATGGATGTGGTTGCTGCAACATCCGACCGGCGTTCGCGAAACAAATGCCCTGCACGTCCCCGCCGGCAAGCTGATTCGTCTGCTGATGATATCAGAAGATGTGATTCACGATTTCGGGCTCCCTGCTTTCCGGATGAAGCAGGATGTGTTGCCGGGCCGGTATACCAGTGAATGGTTCGAGCCTACCGTCCCCGGTGAATATCACCTTTTCTGTGATCAGTATTGCGGTTCGGAACATTCGAAGATGGTCGGCACCATTTTCGTGATGGAACCGGCCCAATATCGTCAGTGGGTCGAAGGCCGTCCCGCCGATGTGCCGCCCCGCGTGGCAGGGGAGAAGTTGTTTGCCCAGTACGGTTGCGTCACCTGTCATGCCGCACGGGGCCCGACAATGGCGGGGTTGTATGGCCGCACTGTCGATCTTGAAGGCGGCGGCACAGTCATCGCCGATGAGAACTATCTTCGAGAATCGATCCTGTATCCCTCCGCTAAAATCACCCGAGGATATCCACCGATCATGCCGAGTTTTAGGGGTCAACTGACGGAGGAGCAGGTGATGGATCTGGTGATCTACATCAAGTCATTGGCCGGTGCGACGACGGAGCCTTACCAGTTGCAGAACTTGGGCCCGGCAACGCAACCCCACCGGGCCATACCCGGCCCCGGCCCATCTCAACCTACGCAGTTGCCGAAGGGACAACCCTAATGGTTCGACACTGTGTTAAAATTGATTCGTGGCACGGGCTTCCAGCCCGTGTTAGCGGTGAAGTGCGATCGAGGATTTGTGATTGCAAATCAGTTTTTGATATTCGTACCGCAAACACGGGCTGGATGCCCGTGCCACAACGAGGTTCAACACGATGAGTTCGATTCCCTACTATCCCGCCGCCGAGCGCCCGCAGACGTATTTGAACTGGAGTTACCGCGTCAAGTCGTGGCTATTCACCCGCGATCACAAACGGATAGCCATCCTCTACATGCTGTCGATCACCCTGTTCTTTTTCATCGGTGGGGCGGCGGCGGTCGTGATGCGGCTTCACTTGCTCACCCCGGATGGCACCCTCGTTCAGGCGGATACCTACAATCGCCTGTTCACGCTTCATGGCGTGGTTATGGTCTTCTTTTTCCTCATCCCCTCCATCCCCGCCGTACTCGGTAATTTCCTCATTCCGCTCATGATCGGGGCCAAGGATCTTGCCTTTCCCCGGCTCAATCTCGCGAGTTGGTATTTCTATATGGTCGGCGGGCTCTGTGCCGTGATTGCATTGGTTGCCGGGGGCGTCGATACGGGCTGGACCTTCTACACGCCATACTCCAGCATCTATTCCAACACCAATGTCGTGTGGGCCATCGCCGGTATTTTCCTGGCGGGGTTCTCCTCGATTTTCACGGGGCTTAATTTCATTGTCACCATGCACAAGATGCGTGCGCCGGGCATGACTTGGTTCAAAATGCCGCTCTTCTGCTGGTCGCACTACGCCACCAGCATCATCCAGGTGTTGGCGACGCCGGTTGTTGCAATCACCCTGGTTCTGGTCATCATCGAGCGCGTCTTTCATGCGGGTATTTTCGATCCGTCGCTCGGGGGTGATCCGGTGCTGTTCCAGCATATGTTCTGGTTCTACTCCCACCCCGCCGTTTATATCATGGTGCTTCCCGGAATGGCCGTGGTCAGTGAGATCATTCCCTGCTTCGCCCGCAAACCGATCTTTGGTTACTCCTTTATCGCGTTTTCATCGGTGGCGATCGCGGTCTTTGGGTTTCTCGTCTGGGGCCACCACATGTTCGTCTCCGGCGAGTCTATGTACTCGGCCCTGATCTTCTCGGCACTCAGCTTTTCCGTCGCGATTCCCTCGGCGGTCAAAGTGTTCAACTGGACCGCCACCCTCTACAAGGGCAGCATCTCCAGCGCAACTCCCATGCTGTACGCCCTGGGATTCATCGGTCTGTTCACGATGGGCGGTCTGACCGGGTTGTTTCTGGCTACGCTCGGGATCGATGTCCATGTCCACGATACTTACTTCATCATCGCTCATTTCCACTACATCATGGTGGGAGGCGCGGTGATGGCCTATCTCGGTGGGCTGCACTTCTGGTGGCCGAAGATCACCGGGCGCATGTACCCGGAATTCATGGGAAAGATCAGTGCGTTCATCATATTCCTGGGTTTCAATCTGACTTTCTTTCCACAGTTTCTCTTGGGCTACCTTGGGATGCCTCGGCGATACCATTCCTATCCACCCGAGATGCAGGTGCTGAATGTGCTGAGTTCCGCCGGGGCCTCCATCCTTGCCGTCGGATATCTTTTGCCGCTCGGCTACTTCATCTGGTCGCTGCGGTACGGCAAGATCGCGCCCACCAATCCCTACCTGGCCACCGGTTTGGAATGGCAGACGACGAGTCCGCCACCCCCGGAAAATTTCGACGTGCCGCCGATCGTGACCGAAGGCCCCTATCGCTACGATTTGATGGTTTCGCAACTCGGTACGCCGTTGATTGCTGAAGGTGCCCGGATTCAGACGACAGGGAGCGCCGTGAAATGACTGAATTGGCAACGGATCTTCATCCGAACAAGGCGTTGGCACATCACTTCACGGATATGCCGCAGCAGCGCGAGGCGGTTACGCTCGGAATGTGGCTGTTTCTCGCCACGGAAGTCATGCTCTTTGGGGCGATTTTTCTGGCGTACACGGTCTATCGCCACCAGTATTTCGACTCTTTTCGCGCCGCCGGCGGCCATCTGTTCGTGTCCTTTGGGACAATCAATACCTGTGTGCTGCTCACCAGTAGTTTGATGATGGCGCTGGCGGTTCACGCCGCACATCAGGGCGACTCGAAGAAAATCGTCCGCTATGTTCTGCTGACGATTCTGTTCGGAGCGATTTTTCTCGGCATCAAAATGACCGAGTATGTCATCGACACGCGAGAAGGTTTGGTGCCGTTGAATGGCTGGTGGAAGGCACAGTCCCCCGACCTGCGGGTTGATCGCGAGATGCGGTTGTTCTTCGTATTTTATTTCACCATGACTCTTCTTCATGCGATTCATATGACAATCGGCATGGCGATTCTGGCGGTCATTGCCTGGTTTGCCCACCGCAAGCGTTTTTCGGCGGAGGACTATAATCCTGTCGATGTCACTGGGTTGTACTGGCACTTCGTCGACATCGTCTGGGTGTTTCTTTTTCCCGCACTCTACCTCGTACATCCCGAGATGCACCTCTTCAAATAAAGGTCAACATGTCGAGCCAAGCCAACCCGGTGAAGGTCTACATTCGCGTGTTCATCGCGCTGCTGGTGCTGCTGTTTCTGACCGTGGCGTTGGCGTTCGTGCCAACCCGCCATGAGACGGCGCGAAATCTGTTGACGACGATTGGCTTTACCATCGCCGGCACGAAAGCGGTGCTCATCATCCTCTGGTTTATGCACGTGAAAGCCGGCACTCGCCTCACCTGGATATTCGCGGCTTCCGCATTCGTGTGGTTGCTCATCCTGTTCGCACTGACGATGAACGATTACATGACTCGAAAGGAAATCGCGAATGTCTATCGAGTTCCGACGGTCCGCGCGGGTTCGATGAACGACGCGCGTTGAGTTATACTCTGTCCGTTCTGTTTTGATCTAATCCCGCCTCATCGATTTCGGCTGAGAATGGCGAAAAGAAAGAGAGGTGCCTTCGAGGAAGACCACTCCGCTTCGAGAGTGTCATTGTCGAGGACGCACAGATGCGACGAATTGAATTTTCTTCGGACGAGTTGAGGGAGATCGAACGGGATTGTTACGAACACGCGGAAGCGGCGGTGCGGACGTACCACTGGAAGGCGCCCGTCAGCGCGCCGACCCCGCACCGGAATCTCCCGGCGAAGGAGGCCGTCGTACTCACCCAACCTGAATCTGATGGAGCGGCGTTCGAAGTTCGCGAAGAAAGCCGTGTTAAATTGGCGGCACCAGCAATGCTTCGGCGACTTTCAGCAGGCGATCGACAAGTGCCTCGACGAACTGGGTACCACGCATCGCTCAAAGATCGACAGCTTGATGACCCTCAATTTTCAGACGTTTGGAAATGGATCAATGCCATGAAGGTGAGGTATATTCCGCACCATGAAACTCCAGCCAATTCTTGAGGTTTTGGAATCCATCGCTCCGGTTCAAAATGCGGAATCGTGGGATAATGTAGGGTTGTTGACGGGCGATCCGGGGCAAGAGGTGAAGCGCGCGATGCTGACCATCGACTACACATCGGCGGTCGCCGTCGAGGCACAACATCTTAAGAGCGATCTGATCATCGGTTATCATCCACCGATTTTTGAACCGCTTAAGCGGGTTGTCGCGGGGAGTTTGGTATACGATGCGATTCGACGGGGCGTGGCGATCTACTCGCCGCACACAGCGTTGGATGTGGCGGAGGGCGGCACGAACGACATGCTGGCGGATGCGGTGGGTATCGGTGAGCGAAAACCATTGAAGTTGATACTTCCTAAGAGCAGCCAATACAAGCTCGTGGTTTTTGTGCCGGAAAAGGAGGTGGAGAAAGTGAGCGATGCCCTGTTCGCCGCCGGCGCGGGGAGGATCGGCCACTATTCCGCCTGCAGTTTTCAATCGAAAGGGACGGGCACTTTTTTCGGGGAAGCCGGCGCGCATCCCACCGTCGGGAAAAGCGGCGCGAGGGAAAACGTGCCGGAGGTGAGAATCGAAACGGTCGTGCCGATCGAAAAGGTGGAGGAAGTGCTGCGGGCGTTAAGGGCGGTTCATCCGTATGAGCAACCGGCGTTCGATCTGCAGGTGTTGGCCGCCCCGCCGGAGGGGATGGGAATGGGGCGCGTCGGTCCTCTACGGCAACCTTCAAGCCGGGCGGAACTGTTCGAGCGGATCAAGCGGGAACTGGGCATCGCACACCTTCTCATCGCGGGCCCGCAAGAAGGGATCGTCCATCGTGCGGCGGTGTGTGCGGGTGCCTGCGGGAATCATCTCGACGAAGCCATCGCTCAAAAAGCCGATCTGTATCTCACCGGCGAAATGCGTCACCACGATGCGATCAAAGCGGCCAACGCGGGAATCACCGTCGTCTGCACGCTGCACTCGAACAGTGAGCGAGCGGTGCTGCGCCGACTGCGGGATCGACTGGTGAATGAAGTGCCGGAGGTGGAATTTCAGTTAAGCGAAGCGGATCGCGATCCATTCAACATCGTATAAGTCCCAGCTTCCGCCACACTTCATCATGCGAAATGGTTTTCATCCTACCGTCCAGGAAATCAACTCTCCCTTTCTTCGCGGTTTCCGCGTCCTCGCGATCTTCTTCGGCACGAGTGAGTTGGTCGTACCGCTTCCTCGGCAAAACGACAAACTCTCGTCTACCGATTTTAAAGGTCGTCATGTCCATCACTGAAATGATGCCCATGAATTTCACAAAAATCGATGGTGAAACCAACATGGCACAAGGGGGATGAATACAATGCATCGACGTTGCAACCCATCCCTTCGCATCAAAGGAGCTCGATTTGTCCGAACTGAAACGAACCGAACTTTCCGTCAAACAGGAGCGGGCGATTCTCATCGGGGTCATTCTTCCCGGCACCACCGCCGACCCGCGCGATCCCCTGGGTGAACTGGCGTCGCTCGCCAAAACCGCCGGGGCCAAAGTGGTCGGGCAGATGTTTCAGCGAAGGCACAAAGTCGACGCCGCCACTTTCATCGGCAGCGGGAAGGCCATCGAGATCGCCCAACTCTGCGCGCAGGAGAAGGCCAACATCGTTCTGTTCGACAACGATCTGTCGCCCAGCCAGATCGGGGAGCTCGAAAAAATCATCAATGAGGAGCTCGATTCCAAATATGGCGAAGGGGTCAAGGTTCTGGATCGGTCCGAGTTGATTCTCGACATCTTTGCCACGCGGGCTCAAACCGCCGAGGCGAAGTTGCAGGTGGAACTGGCTCAGATGCAATACACCTATCCGCGCCTCGCCCGCATGTGGAGCCATCTGGAGCGCATCAAAGGCGGCGCGGGCGGCGGGATGGGCATCGGCACGCGCGGGCCGGGTGAAACACAGTTGGAGACTGACCGCCGACTCGTCCGCAAGCGGATTTCGGATCTCAAGGCGAATATCGCCAAAGTGCAGGACCGTAAAACCCGCATGGTCGCCGCGCGAAATGTCGACCACCTGACGGTCTGCATCGTCGGCTACACCAACGCCGGGAAGAGCACGCTGTTCAACACCCTCACCGCCGCCGGAACATATGCCGACGACAAACTGTTCGCCACCCTCGACACCAAGACCCGATCATGGCGTCTGGAGCGCGGCGTCGAAGTGCTGCTCAGCGACACCGTCGGTTTCGTCCGCGACCTGCCGCATAATCTCGTCGCCAGTTTTAAAGCCACGCTCGAGGAAGCGATTCACGCCGATCTTTTGCTGCACGTGCTGGATGTGGGTCACCCCCATGCCCACCAGCAGTTTGCTTCGGTGCATAAAGTGCTCGGCGAGATCGGTGTGAAGGGCAAGCAGGAGATTCTGCTGCTCAATAAGGTCGACACGGAGGAGGGCGAAGCCGCTTTTCCGGAATGGCGAACCCTGTATCCGGATGCGATCCCCGTCAGCGCCCGCACCGGCATCGGGTTGGCCGACCTGCTTGAAGCGGTGTACCAAACCGTGCGCGGCCAACAGGTGGATGTCACGCTCGAAGCGGAACTGACCAACGGCAAGCTGATCAGCTACATCGAATCGCACACCCGCGTCCACGACCGTCAGTTCACGGATACTCGTGTGCAGATGAAAGCGATCATGGGCAAGCGCACGCTGGCCGAGCTATCGCGAAATGAGCAGGTCGAGGTGAAGTCGGTTTCGCCGGTGACGGTGGCGTGAGAATTGTTTGCTCTTGTCCCCTTCCCCCCGGCGTACCGGGGGAGGGGGCCAGAAATCTCAAATGCGATCGCTCCGATCCCGATCGGTTTAGAACTCTGATTTACCACAAAACTTTTTATGATGATGCTCCTGCCAAAAAACCATCGTGTGAGAGTACTGATTTTCGCGGGTTGCGTTTTGAGCAGCGCGATGTCCTCGTCAGCCTGTGGCGCGCCCTCTACCCCGAACGCCGGAATGGTCTCGTCGGAGTTCATCTTCGAGAGCGCGCCGTTCCCCTCGTGTCATGCTTCGTCGCTGGCTGAGGTAAAAAGCGGATTGGTAGCCGTCTGGTTCGGTGGGATCCGGGAAAGAGCGCCGGATGTCGGCATCTGGCTTTCTCGACAGGTCGATGGCCATTGGACGGCACCCACCGAGGTCGCCGATGGCGTGCAGGGCGATGGAACCCGCCTGCCGTGTTGGAATCCCGTCCTCTTTCAGCCCAGAATCGGCCCCCTGCTTCTGTTTCATAAAATCGGTCCTGATCCGAGAACCTGGTGGGGCATGCTGCGGAGTTCTGAGGATGGTGGTAAGGCCTGATCACCGGGCCGCCGCCTTCCAGACGGATTCCTCGGTCCCGTCAAGAACAAGCCGATCCAGTTGCCCGACGGATCCATCTTGTGCCCTTCGAGCACCGAAGCGCTGGGAAGAACGCCCGCGTGGCGCTTGTACTTTGAGCGTACCGTCGACATGGGCCTGACGTGGAGCAAATCCGAACCTCCGATAGGTGAAGGCAAATCAATCGATGCCATTCAACCGAGCCTGCTTTCGCTGGGCGATGGATCGCTGGAGGCCGTGTTCAGTTCAATGGAGCGCTCGGTGGGTCGCTTGGCAATTTCTCAGTGCTGAACCCCGTTGCGGGCAGCACCTATACCTTTGGCACCTCGGGCGGTCCGGCGGGCAGCAGCTTTGTGGACCTGACCATCGGGGTGCCTGAACCGAAATCCTTTCGTCACCATCGCCGGTCAAACCGCGCCGGGCGATGGCATCTGCCTGCGCAAATACAAACTCGGTATCGCCGCCAACCATGTCATCGTGCGATACCTTCGCGTGAGGCGCGGCGATGAATCGCGGGAACCCGACGATGGCATCGGAATCTACGAAGCGGAAAACGTGATCGTCGACCATTGCTCGGTCAGTTGGACGTGCGATGAGGCGGTCAACACCTGGCATCACGTTCGCAACACCACCGTGCAGTGGTGCATCGTCAGCGAGCCGTTGCACAACAGCATTCAACACGGCCATGGATTTGCGATGTCCCTCGGCGGGGACAACACCTCCTACCATCACAATCTGATCGCCAACGCTCCCGGCCGTAATCCCAGCCTCGCGGGCAATCGATCCTATCTCACGACGAATCTCGATTTTCGGAACAACGTGATATTCAAAACTGATCCTCCCCACGCCCGGCTGGCGCTCTTCAGTTCCTCATTGCGGGTAAACTCCCGCGGAATGGAATCGATCATGGCCCGTGCATCCTCCCCGTCTTCTTCCTTCAAAGACTCTTCTCTTTCTCCCGGCTCGTCCGGGTCGACAGCCTCGCCTGCTCCCGTGCGGCCTGTCGCTGTTTCGCCGATCATCGTGCCGCCTGTGGCGGGTGCTGTGGCGGTGCCCGATGCCGTCTCGGCCCGCGATCCGCAGGGACATTTCACACGGGTCTTCAAGCTCGCCGCCGTGCGCTATGCCG
>JANXVV010000246.1 GCA_025351525.1 Humisphaera sp.
GAACAACTGACAATGGACCACTGACGACTGACCAATCAAACAGGTTCCGCATCGACGAGCATGAACTTGATGTCGGCTTCGCAGGCCAGCTTGTCCTCGACGAAGGCCTTGCAGCGGACGTGGCCGGTGCGGCTTTTGACGCGGACGGTGATGGCTTCGAGAATCAATTGATCGCCCGGAACGACCGGGTGTCGCATCTTCACCTTATCCATGCTCAACAGGACCGCAAGTTTTCCCGTGTGTTCCAGCTTCTGGCTGAGCAGCAGGCCACCGAGTTGGGCCATCGCTTCAACGATCAGCACGCCGGGCATGATCGGGGTGCCCGGATAGTGACCCTGGAAAAAGATATCGTTGAAGGTGACGTTTTTGATGCCGATCGCCTTGTGGTCGCCCTGAATTTCCAACACGCGGTCCACCAGCAGCATCGGATAGCGGTGCGGCAAAATTCTCTGGATGCGGCGAATGTCCAACGCCGCCTCGCGATGCACCAGCGATTCACGGACATTGCTCTCCTGCACTTCGATCAACCGGCGAACCAGTTGATGGTTCAGCGAATGGCCGCTCTTGTGCGCCACGATACGCCCCCGGATCGGCCGCCCCAGCAGGTAAAGATCACCGATCAGATCCAGCACCTTGTGCCGCGCGCATTCATCGGCGAAGCGGAATTCATTTTCGATCGGCCCGGTCGGTGCGATGACCAGGAAATCTTTCGGCGTCAGATGCTTGCCGAAACCGCGGCTGCGAAGTTCCTGCACTTCCTGCTCGAAGACGAAGGTGCGGGCCGGCGCAAGCTGCTTGACGAAATCATCATCCCCCAGATGAAACGCGAAGACCTGCCGGCCAATCGGCGCGGGCGCCTCGAAATCATAGATGATTTCCAACCGATCCGTCGGACCGGGCAGCGCGGCGATCGTCGCATCCTTGTCCATCACCTGGATCGGTTTTTTGATGATGAGCGGGGAGAGAGGAGAATCCTGCTCGGTCAGCCCCGCCTCCTGAATCACCCGGACAAACGGCTCACTGCTGCCATCCCCGCCCGGCACTTCACCGGCGGTGCCGCCGCTCACTTTGACGATGGCGTTGTCGATGCCCAGGCCGGCCAGGGCAGCCATGCAGTGCTCGATCGTCTCGACGAACAGCGTGCCATTTTTAAGGCAGGTGCGGCGAGGTCGCTTCATCACATTGGCGACCAACGCCTGGATGTGGGCGACCTTGCCGTCCTGCTCGCGGACGAAGGTGATGCCTGCATCGGCGACGGCGGGCGCGATGGTGAGCGTCGCCTCCTCGCCGGAAAAGAGTCCGGGCCCCGCGAAGGTGACCTCCCGCGAAATTGTCTTTTGACGATCATTGGCCATGAGGCAAACGGCGGACAAACCCACATTCGCCGCAAGGTGAAGCAAAGTGCCATTCGTCACCGTGCGGATGAGTTGGGCGGAGTATAGCCTATCCCGCTCAAACGGGAAACCGAATGCAATTCAGTCGGAGGATTTGTGCGTATTGCGTTCCACTTTGATACGCGCCGGGATCGGAGCCGCAGGCGACGACCCGGATTCCGCTTCGCCAACATTCTGGCACTTCAACCGGAAAACGGGCCTGAACGTTTTGTCGCCGGGACGGGTTCCCGTTACATTGACCCATTCGATCGATCGCCATTCAACTGCGTAGGATTTGTATGTCCCCAACCCTCGACATTCCCCGCGAACGCATTCCCCGGCACATCGCCGTCATCATGGATGGCAACGGTCGCTGGGCCGTGGGGCGCGGTCTGGAGCGCGTCCGCGGGCATCAGGAAGGCGCGAAGACGGTGCGCGGCATCGTCACCGAATGCGCCGATCTGCGTAAAAAACACGGCGGTCCCGACTATCTCACGCTCTATTCCTTCAGCCTCGAAAACTGGAAGCGCCCGGCGATGGAAGTGTCGTTTCTCATGCAGATGTACATCGATTATCTCCGCCAGGAGCGCGAGACGATGATGGAAAACAACATCCGGTTTTGCCAGATTGGAAGGCTCGATCAACTGCCCGACCCCGTGCTCGAAGAGGTGGATCGCACGCTCGCCGAGACGAAAAATAACACGGGGCTGACGTTGGTGCTGGCGCTGAATTACGGCAGCCGCGCCGAGATCACCGATGCCGTGCGGGCCATCGCCCAAAAGGTGAAGAGCGGCGAACTGTCCCCCGAAAATATCGACGAGAAGACGATCTCCAGCCATCTCTACACCGCCGGCATGCCCGACCCCGATTTACTCATCCGCACCGCCGGTGAAATGCGCGTCAGCAATTACCTTCTATGGCAGATCAGCTACGCGGAACTTTACGTAAGCGACAAATTCTGGCCCGATTTCGGAGTCATCGATCTCCACGCCGCGATCAACGCATTCGCCTCCCGCCATCGGCGGTTCGGCGGGCTGGATCATACGAATACACTCTCTTGACTCGCGATGTCCCAGGCACCCTCAGCGGCCGTCTTCATGCCGAATGCGCCGATTTCAAAAACCCAAAAAAAACCGCCGTAACCTATGAAAGTTACGGCGGTGGAGGGGATGGGCAGAGGCGGGATCGAACCGCCGACACATGGATTTTCAATCCATTGCTCTACCAGCTGAGCTATCTGCCCCACGAATCGGAAAGAACAGGTTATCCAAATCCCATTGCTTTGCAAGTTGCCGGACGCGGGCGTTTTTTCAGACGCGATTATTGCGGTGGCTCGATGCGAATGACCTGGGTATTCACGCCGCGCAAAATTTCCAGCACCACCGCCTCTTTTTGACTGGACTTGCGGAACTCCTCGTATAATTTTTTGAACTGGGCCAGATCGGTGATCGGGGTGCGGTTGATCTGGGTGACGATGTCATTGGTTTGCAGATGACCGCTCGCCGCACTGCTGCTGGGTTTCACCAGGGCGATGATGACCCCTTTAAATTCCGGTTTCAGGCGCCGGTCGTAGCGATCCTCGAAGACCATCTCGCGGGCGGTGAAGCCCAAATCTTCGGCATAAAATCGAGTGGCCATGTTCGCCTGCATCGGGCGCTCTTCGAGCGTCATCGTCACTTCAGTCAACGGCGAGGCGACGGCGTTCGGTTTGATCAACGTGAATGAAACGGTGGATCCCACTTTCAATCGCCGCACTTTGCGGAGGAGGATCAGGGCGGCCTCTTCGGGTTCGTCGCCGCGCTCCAATGTTTCGCCGTTGAATTTCACGATGATGTCGCCTGCCTTCAGCCCGGCTTTTTCGGCGGCGAAACCGGGGATCACCGCGCCCACCTGCACGGCGGGCTCATTCTTCAAATGCAGGAAATCCGTCACTTCCTTATTCACCCCGGAGATTTGCGAAACCCCCAGCCAGGGAAGCTTCATCGATTCACCGGCCTTGGGTGGATCCTGAAGACTCTGCAAAAAATCCCGACTGGGCACATACAGCCGCGGCGGATTGGTGATGGCCCCCAGCGGGCTGCGCGGATCATTCAGCACCACCGCCTGATCCTGCAACTCATTGACGAATCCGATCGCCTGACCCTTCGCATTGAACACCGGTGAGCCGAGCATCGCCAAGCCGTCGGCGCTGACGAGTGTCTGCGGCACCGGCCCGCGCAGATTGGCCGACACGGTCGACTGCGTGATGTACGGATGATAGCCGGCGGACTTGGGCAATAGACCGACCGACAGCACCGCTTCACCGATCTGCTGCGGGGCTTCGATGAATTCGATCGCGGGCCAGTCCTGCTTTTCCTTCGTCCTCACAAACGCGACGTTCGACCGCTCATCCCGCCCTTCAAACGTCGCTTCAATCTCCGTTTCGGTATCGCCGGGGACGATGATTTTGAAATCGATCATCTGCCCGTTGGGGATCTGCGACGGGACGATCGACATCGACAGCATCACCAGTCCGTCCGCGCCCACCACGACGCCGGGGCCGATGATTTCGGACCGGCCCAGCTCGCCGTTGAAGGTGTATTGGACGGCGACCAGCGACGGCTTCACCCTGTCATACAGCGCCTGGGCGACGGCAGGGGAGACGAACGAAACGCTCGTCATCAACGGCATCTGGACGAGAGGAGGTTGCGTGGTCGGGCCAGTATGCGAGCCACCCGACCTGCAGCCCGCGACGGCGAGGGATAGAACACAGAGGGTCTTCAGGGGCGATCGAAGCATGAAATCTCCGGGAGAATAAATGACGAATGACGAAATTCGAATTCACGAATCAATGACGAATGTTGGAATGGGTCTTTTGAAAAACGGGTGGCATGGGCGTCTCGCCCATGTTTTTTTGGCCGAAGAAATGCATGGGCGAGACGCCCATGCCACCTTATTCACAAGACTCAACGACGAATCATCACCTTTCATAGCTGATCTTCAGCACCTTCGACTGATGCCCGCGATTGCGGACGACTTCCAGCAGAACCTGTGCATCCTTGCCTTTGGTCGATTCGTTATACAGTTTCAAAAACGCATCCAGATCGGCGACGGGCTTCTGGTTGATCGCCAGAATCACATCGCCCTGAATCAACTCGGCCTTGGCGGAAGGGTAACCGGGACGCAGACCGGTGACGACCACGCCGCTGCGGTCATCCAGTTGCCGTTCGTTGGCGTACTTGCGGGTGACCTCGCGCACGCTCAGGCCCCAGCTTTTGAATTCCTTTTCCTCGCCGATCGCACCCTGCAATTTTTCGGTTTTGGCGACGAGGGGGACAGTCTCTTTGCCCCGCCGGACGGTCAGGGTTACCTCTCCGCCGATGGGCAGGTCGGAGATCATCTTCTTCATCGGGGCCAGCTCTTCGGGGAAGCGGACGTTGATGATTTTACCGTTGATCTCAACCAAGATGTCCTGCGTCTTCACGCCTGCTTTTTCGGCGGGTGAGCCATGCTCCACTCCGTTGACCAGAACGCCTTTGTTCACATCGATGTCGTAGAACGATTCCAGATCCTGCATGGGTTTGAAATCGATCCCCAGATCGCTGCGATCCACCCGGCCTTTTTTATCCGGCCCGGCGGATTTGAGGATTTTATCCGCCACCTCGCGGGCCGTGTCGGCGGGGACGGCAAAGTTCAAATTCTGCCCGCCCCCGCGCGTGTTGATGCCCACCACTTTGCCGTTCATGTCCACCAACGGCCCACCGCTGTTGCCGGGATTGATCGGGGTGTCCATCTGAATCCAGTTGGCGAAATCGCCGGTCTCGTAGCCGTTGATCTCCATGCGGTCGGGATAAAAGGTGCGCTCGTTGTTGGATACCTCGCCGAGCGTCATGGTGCGGGCCAGGCCGAACGGCGTGCCGACGGCCATCACCGGCTGCCCGGGAACCAGGTCCTTGCTTTCGCCCAACTCCGCGAACTTGAAGCTGATTTTTTTCCGCTTCACCGCCTCCATATCCAGTTGGATGATCGCCAGATCGGTCCAGTGGTCATCGCCGATCGCGGTGGCGCGCACGCGCTCTTTATTGGCGAGGGTCACATAGATTTCCGCCGCGCGCCCGGCGACGTGATAGTTGGTGAGGATATGCCCCTCCTCATCGATGATGACGCCCGACCCGATGCCCCGGCGAAGATCGCGCTTGCCCTCGGCGTACGTCTCCGCCGCGACGTCGATGCGCACCACCGCCGGAAAAATTTTCGCCGTGACCGCCACCACATTCTGCGGCGTCGCGCCCGGAAACGGGTCGGCGGCGGTAGCCTTGCTGGAAGGCCCGCCGATGACTGCGGACGATTTCGTGGTGGGGGCCGCGTGGGTGGTGGGAACGGGAGCAGGTTCCTCCGCGTGCAAAAGCGTCGGCACCGTGAAGCAACCGGCGAGGAAGAGGGGAAGAATGGACCGGCGAAGAATCGTTGACCGCATCGAGCGTCTCACTTTCAGTGAAGGACAGTGGACATAGGATGCGCTCGATCGGTCAATGTCGCAACGGCAGGCAGGAAAATTGCGAGGCGGCGAGAGCGATGGGCGGGGGCATGACCAATGACGAAATTCGCATACGCGAATCAAATTTGAATCTCGACCGTTAAAATGATGAAACGGGAACGGGTGTTTTGAATAGCGGGTGGCATGGGCGTCTCGCCCATGCTCTTTGGCCGAAGAAATGAATGGGCGAGACGCCCATGCCACCTTATTCAACGCAACCAATTTCGTGAATTCGTCATTCATTATTATCGGTCGCTTCATACACGCGAATTGCGCCGTAAATGCCCATTGCGTCAAAAACCCGCTTTCTACTATGTTTCATCCTGTTGAGTTGTGAAGGATTCCCATCCCTTTTTCGGAGAACGCTATGCGAAAGTCGGTTTTGGCCCTGTTGTTGTTGGCTGCCGTGATCCCCGCGCTGAATGGTTGCCAGTCCCCCCCGAGGACTGAAGCGGGGAAAGAGAAATTGTCGGAGAATTCCAGTTCCGCGCTGGCCCGCATGAATCGTGAGGATTCAAGCTTCGCGGGATTCGTGGAACGGGCCCATGGCTATGTCATCTTCCCCACCGTGGGCAAAGGCGGCTTGGTCGTCGGTGGCGCGTATGGACACGGCGAGGTTTTCGAGCAGGGTCGGCAGGTCGGCTATGCCGAGTTGACCCAGGCGTCCATCGGTCTGCAGGCGGGTGGGCAGGAGTACACCGAGGTGATCGTGTTTGAAGATGCCGCAGCGTTGAACCGCTTCAAGAGCGGCAAATTCACCTTCGCCGCCCAGGCGTCGGCGGTGGCGCTCAAATCCGGCGCGGCGGCCAACGCGAAATACACCGATGGCGTGGCGATCTTCACCAAACCGGTGGCCGGCCTGATGGCCGAAGCCTCGATCGGTGGGCAGAAGTTCAGCTATCAGCCCCTCCCCTGATCTGCGGTTGTGAATCCCTCGCGGCAGCGCCCCCACCGAAAGCGGGGCGTGCCGCGATGGGTTTTGACTCTTTGCATCGACTTTCAGACGGGGCGGATTTCCTTCGCCCTTTCGGGGAGAAAGCCGGTTGCACTGCCGCACTTCGTCGCCGGTTAGGCGGTGAAGGATGGCGGGGAAATCAGAAACTCGAAATCAGAAATCAGAAAAAAGCTCAAAGGGGAAAGCGGAAAGATCGAAACGGAGGGGATCGACTTCTTTGCGTCTTTCCTTCCTTCGTGCTTTCTTCATTTCCGCTTCGGGCTTTTTTCCGGTTTTTGATTTCCGGTCTCCGGCTTCGATAGAATCGAAACGGCGTTTCGTCTACGATGCGAGGCGCGATGAATGATCTCAAAATTTCGTTCGATCAAATCGTCGGGCCCGATACGGTGGCCGTTTACGATATTCACACCAACGCGCGCGGGCCGCTCGGCTCTTTGCCGATCACCGGGGAGATGCTGCTGAACTGGGCCAGCGGGGATATTTTCGGGTTGAGCCAGGATGCGGGGATGGGGTGGACGCCTTCGAATATCGGGCGGAAGGAGTTTTTGATTCTGAGCACGTCGGGCGGGATACGGGCGGAGGATGGGTCGCCGATTGCGCTCGGGTATCACACAGGGCATTGGGAGGTGGGGTTGCTGATGCAGGCGGCCGCGCGGGAATTTAAAGCGCGGGGGGTGATTCCGTTTGCGGGGTTTTGCACGGATCCGTGTGATGGACGCACGCAGGGCACGCCGGGGATGATGGACAGTTTGGCGTTTCGCAACGATGCGGCGGTGATTTTTCGGCGGTTGATCCGGTCGCTGCCGCGGCGCAGCGGGGTGATGGGCGTGGCAACGTGCGACAAGGGGCTGCCGGCGATGATGATGGCGCTGGCAGCGATGTTGGATCTGCCATGCATTCTGGTGCCTGGCGGCGTGACGCTGCCGCCGACGGTGGGGGAGGATGCGGGGAAGATTCAGTCGCTGGGGGCGCGGTACTCACATGATTTAATCACACTTGAAGAGGCGGCGGACGTGAGCTGTCATGCGTGTGCCTCGCCGGGTGGGGGATGTCAGTTTCTCGGGACCGCCGCGACGGCGCAGGTGGTGGGGGAGGCGCTGGGATTGTCGTTGACGCATTCGGCGCTGGCTCCCTCGGGGCAGCCGATCTGGCTGGATATGGCGGTGCGGTCGGCGCGGGCTCTGTTGCAGTTGGAGTTGCGGAAGATCACGATTCGGCAGATCGTGACGGACCGATCCATCCGCAACGCGATGGTGGTTCATGCGGCGTTCGGGGGGTCGACGAATCTGCTGCTGCATATTCCGGCGATCGCGCACGCGGCGGGGTTGCGAAGGCCGACTGTGGAGGATTGGATCGCGGTCAATCGGCAGGTGCCGCGCCTGGTGGATGCGCTGCCGAACGGGCCGGTGGGGCATCCGACGGTTCAGGTGTTTTTGGCCGGGGGCGTGCCGGAGGTAATGCTGCATCTGCGAAAACTCGGCCTGCTGCACGAGGATTGTTTGACCGCCTCGGGCGAGACGCTCGGCACGATGTTGAACTGGTGGCAGACTTCGGATCGGCGACATCGGCTGCGGGCGCTTTTATTCGAGCGTGATGGCGTCAACCCTGACGATGTCATCATGGCCCCGGCGGTGGCGGCCTCGCGCGGGCTGACCAGCACCGTCACGTTTCCGCAGGGCAATCTCGCGCCGCAGGGATCGGTCATCAAGAGCACGGCGATCGATCCGAGCGTGGTCGATGCGGATGGCGTGTATCGCAAAACCGGCCCGGCCAAGGTGTTCATCACCGAACGGGCGGCGATCGCGGCGATCAAGGCGGGGGCGATTTTTCCGGGCGATGTGATCGTGCTGATCTGCCGCGGGCCTTGCGGCGCGGGGATGGAGGAGACGTATCAGATCACCAGCGCGCTCAAACATCTGCCGTTCGGAAAACACGTGGCGGTGGTGACGGATGCGCGGTTCTCCGGCGTTTCCACCGGGGCGTGCATCGGGCATATCGGGCCCGAGGCGCTGGCGGGCGGGCCGATCGGCAAAGTGCTGGAGGGGGATCTGATTCAAATTGTCATTGACCGGAATCGGTTGGAGGGAACGATTGATCTGGTGGGGATGGCGGGTACAAACGGGGGGGTGGCGGAGGGATCGCGCATTCTGGCGATGCGCGGGATGCGGGCCGATCTCGCGGCCGATCCGCTGCTGCCGGATGACACGCGATTGTGGGCCGTATTGCAGGCGGCCAGCGGCGGCACATGGGGCGGATGCGTCTACGATGTGGATTCGGTGGTGAAGGCGGTACTCCGAGACCTGTGACTTCCGGCAGGGCTAGCACAGGTCTCGGAGTACCGCGACCTGTGGCACCCCATCCAGATGCAGAAGTGATTGCCGACCGGATCCATAATACGTTTTTAAAGCGCAGAAGGAGTTCAGTTGAAACTGTATCGAACGCAATCGGGGCCGGTGGTGACGGAAGGCGATGGATCGTTCCTACTTAAGGATACGAACTGGGATGAACTGTTGGCGAGGGCCGACATCCGCACCACAATTCGCGATCGAATGGAGCGGGGTGAATTCACCGCCGTGGCGCAGCCGGTGGAACTGCTGGCCCCCGTCGGCAGTCAGGAGGTGTGGGCGGCGGGGGTGACGTATCGGCGGAGTCGCGAGGCGCGGATGGAGGAGTCCAAGTCCGCCGGGGGCGGGGACTTTTACGACAAGGTTTATTCCGCCGAACGGCCGGAGCTGTTCTTTAAATCGAGCGGCGTGCGGGTGATCGGGCCGGGGGGAAAGGTCCGCATCCGCCGGGATTCAAAATGGAATGTGCCCGAGCCGGAACTGACGTTGCTCATCGCGTCGACGGGTGAAATCACCGGGTATACGATCGGCAACGACATGAGCTCGCGCGATATCGAGGGGGAGAACCCGCTCTATCTGCCGCAGGCCAAGGTGTATGATGGGGCGTGCGCGATCGGGCCGTGCATTCTGCTGGCGGAGCATCCTTTGCCGAAGGAGACGAAGATTGAAATCCGGATTCGGCGCGGCGGGGCGGAGGTGTTCGCCGGTGAGACGGCGGTGTCGCAGCTCAAGCGGGAACTTTCGTCGCTGGCGGAATATCTTTGCCGGGAGAGCACGTATCCGGTCGGTTGCTTTTTGCTGACCGGCACCGGAGTGGTGCCGCCCGATTCGTTCACGCTGAAATCTGGGGATGAGATTTCGATTACGATCGAACCGATTGGAACGCTTGTGAATACGGTTGAGTAAAAGCTTCTAAAACTTCGTTGTGCTTCCAAGTGATTTGTCACGCTTAAGAATGTGGGTGCCACAGGTCGCGGTACTCCGAGACCTGTGTCGTCGCTGGCCAAAGAGCACA
>JANXVV010000552.1 GCA_025351525.1 Humisphaera sp.
CGCGACCTGTGGCACCCAATCTTAATACGCTTGAGTCGAAAACCGCTCTGGCGGAGGGTTTCGCATCATGACTGCATACGCTGCGAGACACGGTTTGAAAATTTGGGGAATCGCGGCGGCATTGTCGCTGGCCTGTCTCAATGGCCCGGTCACTTTCGCGGCGGATCAACCTTCAACTTCCGGCTCGTCCCTTCCCAAACCCGATCGCATTCGCCAAAGCATCGAACACTCGTTCGATCAACTGTCCGACGATCGTCCCGACGTTCGCGATGGGGCTCGCCGTCGATTGATGCTGCTCTCGCTCAAGGATCTTTCCGTTTTGCGAGAGATCGTGAAAGCCCGAATTCCGCTGCTTCCGTCCGAAGCCGAATCGCTGCACGATATCGTGACGCAGTCCTATCTTTCCAACGATTCCTATCCCACGGAAGCCGCCCATGGATTTCTCGGTGTGCTGTTTAGTTTGGATCAGGATGCGGTCGAACCCGAATGCGGCGGGGTGGAAATCCGCTACCGCGTCCCCGGTTTCTGCGCCTACCGCTGCTTTGAAGACGGCGACATCGTGATGGCGATCGGCGACCCGCGGGAAGAGTTGGAACTGCACAGTTCGAGCCAGATGACGATGGCGGTTCAAAGCCACGCCGCCGGGCAGCGGGTGGTCTTCAAAGTATTGCGGCGGGGGAGGCTGATCCACGTGTCGATCGTGCTGGATGCGAGACCTCTGGGAGTGAATGCCGCGAACATGGTGGTGGATTTTTCCGCCCGGCGGAATGCGGAAGCCGAGGGGTATTGGGAAGAGAATTTTGAATCGCTGCTGGGGGAATCGTCGTGAAATTGAGGCTCATTATCTAGCCGTTTCGCTTGCGAAGGGCGTCCGGGCGATCATCCCGCCGGATGCGCTTCGCAAGCGAACCGGCTAAATAATGAAGAGCGATTTTGCGCGGGGTGCAACATCTCCATTGCTTGACAGAACCCACTGCAATCCCTAACGTATCGGCCCCGACAGAGCGACGGGTTATGGCCCGCCGCGCTTTTTTATGGGCGTTGTAGAAGTTGTGTCGCGAGAATCGATCGTATTTCGCGACGATGCACCCGGGGCGCCCAGCAGGAGTCAGTCATGCTTCCAGTCCAAAAACATAGTAAGTCCCGCAAGCGCAAACGGCGTTCTCATCACGCGCTCAAGCCGATGCATTACGTCCGTTGCCCACAATGCGGCACGGCCAAACTGCCTCACTGTGCCTGCGAAAATTGCGGTTATGTCAACCCCAAAATCGCGCTCCAGATCGAAGAAGAAGCGGCCTAGGTTCTCTATTTCGAGAGCTTCGGGCGACTTCGTAAATCCCTTTCAGGGAGGATTCGGGTGCGCGCAGCGGTTGATGTGATGGGCGGCGATAAAGCTCCGGCGGCCATTTTAAAGGGCTGCTGGGAAGCCGCGCCTCTGCTGGACGCCGGCGATCAAATCCTTTTGATCGGCGATGAGACCGCAATTCGCGACGGGCTTGCCAAAAGCGGCTTGAGCGCGGAAAAGCTGGCGCTGTATAAAGTCGTCCCGACCACGGAAGTGATCGAGATGGATGAGTCGCCGGTGGATGCGGTTCGCTCGAAACCGAATAGTTCGATCAGCGTGATGTGCAAACTCGCCGGGAAAGGCGAGGCGGATGTCGTCATCAGCGCGGGAAACACCGGCGCCTGCGTGGCGGCGGCACAGTTGCGCATGCGGCTTCTGCCCGGTGTGGCCCGGCCGGGCATCGCGGTCATCTTTCCGACGTTTCATGGCCCGATCGTTCTCTGCGATGTTGGCGCGAATATCGCCCCGCAACCGCGTCATCTCCATCAATACGCGATCATGTGCAGCGCCTATGCCCAGGCGGTTTGCAATATCGCCAACCCGCGCGTCGGGCTGTTGAGCATTGGCGAGGAAGATGCCAAGGGCACCACGATCGTGAAAGAATCTCGCAAGCTGCTTCGCGATGAACCGCAGATCAATTTCGTCGGCAATGTCGAGGGTCGGGATCTGTTCAAGGGCGTGGTCGACGTGGTGGTGTGCGATGGATTCGTCGGGAATATCGTGCTGAAGTTCACCGAAGGCATGGCCGAGGGATTGTTTCAGACCATCGCCGCGGAGCTGGAAGAATACGATCCGAATCTGCTCGAGCAGTTCAAGCCGGTGATGAAAAAGATTTATCAGAAGCACGATTGGCAGGAATTCGGCGGCGCGCCGTTGTTGGGCGTGAACGGCTACTGCTTGATCTGCCATGGCCGGTCGGACAGCCGTGCGATCAAGAATGCGATTCGGGTGGGCAAGCAATTGTCCGGCAGCGGAATCAACGAGAACATTGTTCGGGAAATCAAGCAGGGCATTCCGGACGGTGACGATGTCAAACCGGTTGAGAAGGTCTGATCGAGAAATTTTTTAGCGGCTGTGCCGAAGGCACGCGTTTCTTTTACACCGCGAAAAAGCGCGTGCCTTGGGCACAGCCGCTAAAAGAAGATAGACGATAGAAACCACACACTTATGTCCAAGTTCGGAGCCATTATCGCGGGGACCGGCAGTTGTTTGCCGGA
>JANXVV010000276.1 GCA_025351525.1 Humisphaera sp.
GCTGCGATGCTTCGACATCGCCTACATCGGCTGGCAGCGCCTGCCGATCTACCGCTTCGGCATCGCGCCGAACAAGCTGATGGATTACATGATGGCGGCCCGTCCGGTGCTGCACTCGGTCGAGGCCGGCAACGACCCCGAGAGCTGGATGCGCTAATCAACAGCGGCACCTACACCGACGGGACGGACCTGGGCTTCATCCTGCCGGCGGGATTGACGAACTCGCAGTTGACGAGCGACCTGACGCTGTCGTTCAGCGTGCAGGGCGTGAGTTCGCCGCAGGGCAACGCGGATTTGTTGATCGTCGCAACGCCGGAACCGACGACGCTGTCGCTGCTGGGGCTGGGAGCGATGGGGCTGTTGGCCCGTCGTCGACGTCATGTGACGAAGTAAGAATTGACATTGGTTAGCCGCGACACGTGGTAGAGCGCGTTTTTTGATTTGAAAAGCACGCTCCGCTTCACGTCGCGGCTAACCAGGGCGAGGGGGATTCGAGCAGTTGCAATTTACTTCTTCACTTCCTTCTTATCCTGCTTGGGCTTCTTCACTTCTTTTTTCCGAACTTTATTACCTTTTCCCATGATGAACTCCGGTGGAGGATTTCTGCGTTGCGCACAAGCTTACGAAAGCCTGGACGATTGGCTGATGCCAGATAAATCGTAACCACGAGCATCGCAAAACGCACGTCATTTTTACTCGCGGCCGAATTTTTCCCGCGCGCAATCACGCCGCTGCTCGGTCAAGCGGCATCTTCGCAGCGGACGGCTGATCGATGGAACGAGGAGGGCGAGCACTACAGCGCGACTTTTCCGGTCCCCTCCCCCCTTGAGTGCATGGGGGGAGGGGACCGGAAAGCCTGATGCGATGGCACGGGGCGATTTGACCCTTCACGCCCTCCCTGCTATATTTAGCTGACTCAACCGATAAAATATGTCATAGCCCGGCACGGAACACTACGCATCTTGTAGATTTCCCCTGTGTCCGGGGGAGTCGATGGCTACATCAAAAAATTCCAAAGATCGACCGGAGGATCGTCCGCAGGACAGGACGGATCACAAGGCTCAGGTTCTGGCCGCGACGGATATCGTGCAACTGATCGGGCAGACGGTGGGATTGAAGAAGCGCGGGAAGGATTACCTGGGGCTTTGTCCGTTTCACTCAGAAAAAACGCCGTCGTTTCACGTCAGCCCGACCCGGCAGTTTTTTTACTGCTTCGGGTGCAAGGCCAACGGGAACGCCATCGACTTCATCATCAAGCGGGATCGGGTCGAGTTTATCGATGCGATGCGGCAACTGAGTCAGTTGGCGGGGATTGAGATGCCGCGGTTTGGCGGGTCCAAGGAAAAAGCCGGTGAACGGCAGGCGATGCTCGATGCCCATGTCGCCGTCGTCACCTTTTACGAAAATGGGCTGGCCGATCCCGCTACCGGGGCGGCGGCGCGCGAGTATTTGCAAAAGCGCGGGTTCACGCCGGAGACGATCAAAAAATTTCGACTGGGTGTCGCGCCTGATGCGTGGGATGCTTTGTTGCGAAGCCCGGTGGGTCGAAAGTTCCCCCCGCCGTTGTTGGCGACGGCGGGGTTGTTAAAGACGCGCGAGAACGGCAACGGATTTTACGATACGTTTCGCAACCGGATCATGTTTCCGATCCGGGATGAATCCGGCCGGACGATTGCGCTGGGTGGCCGGGTGATGCCGGGATCGAGCGATCATGCCAAATATCTCAACAGCCCCGAGACGCCTCTTTTCAACAAAAGCCGTTGCGTGTTCGGGCTGGACATGGCTCGACAGCGAATCGTCGAAACGCGGGCGGCGGTGGTTGTCGAAGGCTATACCGATGTGGTGATGGCTCACCAGTTTGGCGTGAGCAACGTCGTTTCCATCCTCGGCACGGGGATGACCGAAGGCCATGTCAACATCCTGCGTCGGTTCGCGGACAAGATCATTCTGCTGTTCGATGCCGACAGCGCCGGCGATGCCGCCGCCGACCGGGTGGTGGAACTTTTTCTGACGCAACCGGTTGAGATTGCGGTCGCTTCGAATCCGGACGGGTTGGATCCGGATGAATTTTTGATGCAGCACGGGGCGGACGGGTTCGAGAAAATGTTGGCGGGGGCGATCGATGTGCTGACGTATAAGTGGAAGGCGCTGGTCAGGCAGTTTATCAGTTCGCCGAACGATTTAACGGGGCAGCAGAAGGCGGTCCAACAATATCTGGATCTTTTGGCCAACGCCCGGGGGAGCGGCCCCGTTGACTCTATCCGATGGGGTTCGGCGCTGGCTCGGGTAAGCCGGTTG
>JANXVV010000287.1 GCA_025351525.1 Humisphaera sp.
CGGTGGAGGAGTTGGCGGCGACGGATCCATTGACGGGGCTGTACAACCGCCGACATTTTGCGAGGTTCATTTTCGGAGCAGACCTGTGTCTTTGCTGGCCGAAGAGCACAGGTCTCGGAGTACCGCGACCTGTGGCACCCACGCCATAAGTGCGGGCTACGAGATTATTCTCCACCCGAATGAACTGACCTTACTACCTGTCATCAATCCCTCGGCAACTTGCAACAACCGCTCTGACCGTGTTTACTACACGGCGATCCAGATTGAATCCGTCTTTCCACGATTTCGAGGAGTTTTTCATGATGTCGATTCGCCTGTCCACACCGTTCCGCCGTTGCCTCACCGGGATGATCTTATCGTGTGGTGCGCTCCTCGGACTCGCGGGTGTGACGGGTTGCGCTCCGAAAGCCGTCGTGCCGGTCGAACCGCAGATGACGTCCCCCGACAAGATCGTCGCCATGCGCGAGTCGCTGCAGAAGAGCAAGCCCGGTTCGCTGGTCGGGCAGGTGGTGGCGACGTTTGAACTGTATGCCGCCGTCACTGAAATCCCCGTCAAGGAAGTCAAGATCGGCGAGACGATCACCTTCGTCGATGCCGACGGCAACCCTGTCAACAACGGAAGCATCGCCCGCATCGTCGACGACACCCTTCATGTAAAATTCGATCCCACCGGCAAGCGCCCCGTACAAAAGGGCGACCTGGCGATCTGGCTCAAGGAGTAAAAACACCGCCCTCACCCGTTTAGCGATGGCCCGGAGGGCCATGCTTTTCCCCATCAGTAAATAAACCCTTCATTCCCCGGATGTCGTCACCGTGCCGTCTGATCCTCGCCAGTGCCTCGCCCCGGCGGCAATCGCTGCTTGAAGAGGCGGGCTATCCGTTCCTCATCCACCCGGCCCATATCGACGAGGATGACTATCCCGCAGGACTAGACCCGGCGCACCTGGCCGAGTTTCTCGCCAAGGCCAAAGCGGAAGCGGTGGCTCTCGTATATCCACACGATGTGACGATCGGTGCCGATACGATCGTATCGCTGGGCAACGAACTACTCGGCAAACCGACGGACTCGATCGATGCGCGGCGAATGCTGTCGCGACTGTCCGGCACCACGCATCTCGTCATCACCGGTGTTGCGGTGGTACGCCTCGATATCAATCTCCGCCGATCCATCGCGGTCACGTCGACCGTGCAGATGCGATTGCTGACGATGGCGGAGATCGATCTCTATGTCGCCGGTGGGCAATGGCAGGGCAAGGCGGGCGGCTATGGCATTCAGGATGATGATCCCTTCGTCATCAACCTCGGCGGCAGTTTGACGAACATCGTCGGGCTTCCGATGGAGGCGACGAGGGAACTGCTTGCCGGCGCCGGGGTATTCCCGCTGCAAAATTCGGGCGAGGCGCCGGTTTGACTGAAATTGTGGTGCGGGATTCCAGCCTGCAATTTGGAGGCAGGCTGGAAGCCCGCATCACAATGAATGTTTTAAAACTGGTGGCATGGGCGAGACACCCATGCCACCAGTTTTTCAAAAGACCGCAATCGGATTCGGTGCCAAAAACGCGGGATGCGATGGATTTATGATCGGTTTTTTCCCCGCCATCCTCTCGCTCATCATCGGTGCGGCCGGTTGGTATTACATGTTCTATTCGCGCGCCGCGGAAAAACTGAGCGGCATCGAGGGTGAATCGGCCAACCGTCGCCGAGTGCGATTACGGCGGGCGAACGGGCTGGCGATGTTCCTGCTCGCCGTCGCCCTTTGCGCGGGGTTTTACTCGTTCGATCCCAAGGTGTCCCCGCTGCCATTTGTCGCCACCTGGGTGACGGTGTTTATCCTGCTGGTGATCATCATGGTGCTTGGACTGTGGGACATCCTCCTCACCAAACGGATTCGGCGAAAGCGTTCCGACGGCTCCCAAACATGAAATACCCGCATTTACTATTATCGCTCATTTTGTGCCTGGCTCCCGGCTGCGACCGGGACGCTTCACCCGCCTCCCATCTACCGACGACGCGCATGATGTTGGGGAAAAAAACGTATACGCTCGAGATCGCCGCGAAGGAGGATGATCGCGGGAGGGGATTGATGTTCCGCGATTCGATGGCGGACGATCACGGGATGATCTTCGTTTTCACCAAGGATCAGCCGCAGAATTTCTGGATGAAAAACACGCGGATTCCGCTGGATATCGTGTTCGTGGAAAGCACCGGAAAAATCGTGTCGATCCGGCGGATGGAACCCTATGTGAAAAAGGGTACGCCGAGCGATAATCCGGCGAAATATGCGATCGAGTTGAATGGCGGGCAAGCCGAGGCGGCGGGGATTAAGGCGGGCGAAGCGCTGCAAATCCCGGAGGCGGTGAAGAATGCGAAAGCGGAACCGTGAGAGCGAGAATTGTCTCCAAGCCGAGACGGAGCGGGAAGCGCAGCGCCCTGCGCAGTCCCGGATTCTTGCTCGACTGGGCCGAAGAAATCCGGGACTAGGCAGGGCGCGTTGCTTCCCGCTTCGTCCCGGCTTGGAGATCTGGAAATTTGGAGATTTCAAGATTTCGATGAAGGCTGAAAGGGTCTTAAGTCCCACCGCCGCCGTGCCGAAGTTATTTCAAGCAAGGCGACCCCATGAAATCAGGAACGGTTCCCCGGAAGCGCACTCGAATCGAGGCGCGCACGCGCCCTGAAAGCCCGCTGGATATCGTCACCGCCTGTCTCTTGCCGCAGGAAACTCTGGTGTCCCTCCCGTCCGATCATGCCCCCTCCCCGCGCCCGCGATTCGCCCCGTTCAATCCGCAGATCGAATCGGATGCGTTCCATCTCGGCACCGATGATTACGCCGTCACGCATCTGCATCTGGATGCGGTGCAGGGCGAATTGGATTCGCTCAAATCGGAGATCAATCTATTACGCCGTCGCGATGAGACTTTGAAATTTTACATGACGCGGTTGGACGAGGAACTTCGACTGGCGGCGAGGCTCCAGCAGGATTTTCTGCCCAAGCTGCTGCCGCAGGTGGGGCCGGTTTATTTCCACGTGCTTTTCCGCCCGGCGGGATATGTCAGCGGCGATCTCTACGACATGCTGCGACTGGATGAAACCCACGTCGCGTTTTTCCTGGTCGATGCCGTCGGTCACGGGATGCCGGCGGCGCTGTTGACGATGTTCATCAAGCGCGCGCTGGTCTGCAAGGAAATCGGCCCGGCGGGCTATCGGTTGCTTCCCCCGGCGGAAACGCTGCAGCGCGTGAACGATGCCCTCGTCGAGCAGCAACTCTCCGCCGCCACCTTTGCCACCGCCGTGTATGGCGTGCTGAACACCGAAACCCTCGTGCTGACCTTGGCCACCGCGGGCCATCCCGCGCCGCTTCTGCTGCGCGGTGAAACCATGACGGACCTTGTGGTCGAAGGCCCGCTGCTGGGTATTTTCGAGCGGGAAATCTACGGCCAATCCACCGTTCAACTCCAACAGGGGGATCGCCTGCTGATCTACAGTGATGGCGTCGAGGTGGCCTTCAGCGAAGACGTCGCCAATCAGAACGGGCATTGGCGGGAGGAACTGTATCGTCGTCGCACGATGCCGGCGGAGGGGATGGTCGTCGATTTTTCAGACCACCTGGACCGCGAGGCGGGCAGCCTGCAACCGAGAGATGATCTGACATTGATCGTGATGGAAATCAAGTAGAATGCCGGGATGCAAGACTTCCGCCACCAGCGTGTGACCGTCGCGGGACTCGGACGATTCGGCGGCAATATCGCGGCGGCCCGATGGCTGGTGGAACAGGGCGCGCGGGTGCTCATCACCGATCAATCCCCCGCCGACAAGCTCACCGAATCGATCCAACAGCTCGATGGCCTGCCGATCGAATGGCGGTTGGGGGAACACCGCGAATCCGATTTCACCTCCTCCGACTGCATCGTCGCCACACCGGCGATGGTCCCCACCAATCCTTATCTGTCGGCGGCGCGAAACGCGGGTGTTCCGATCGTCACCGAGATCATGCTGTTCATCGAGCGCTGCCCCGCCACCATCGTCGGCATCACGGGCACCAAGGGCAAATCGACCACGACCGCACTGCTCGGGGGGATGCTTAAAACACAATTCAACACATTTGTGGGCGGAAATATCGGCCGATCGCTTCTGCCGGAATTGTCGAGGATCGGGAAGAAGGACATCGTGGTGCTCGAGTTGTCGAGTTTCATGCTGCACTATTTGCGGGGGATGAAGTGGTCGCCGCATGTGGCGTTGGTGACGATGGTGGCGGTCGATCATCAGGATTGGCACCCGACCCCGGCGGCTTACGTGGCCGACAAGCGGGTGATTGTGGAATTCCAGCGCCCGGATGATTTCGCCCTGCTGAATGAGGACTGCCCGGTGTCCGGTACATTCACCACCGCCGGCACGATCATCCCCTTCGGCACACGCGGGCGACGGCGGTTCGAGTTGAAGATCCCCGGTGAGCACAATCAACTGAATGCACAGGCGGCGTTTGCGGCGGCGCATCTGCTGGGCGTGACCTGGGACGCCGCGCAGGCCGCCGCACGGGATTTTGCGGGACTTCCGCATCGCTTGGCGCTCGTCCATGAGGAAAACGGCGTTCGCTATTTAGATGATTCCATCGCCACCATCCCCGAGGCGGCCGTGGCGGCGCTCCACTCTTTCCCGCCCAAAAAAGTCATTCAAATCGTCGGCGGTTACGACAAGGGACTCCCGTTCACCGCCATGTGCCATGCCCTGGCAGAGCGGGCCAAAGCGGTA
Organism: Humisphaera sp.; assembly: GCA_025351525.1. Classification (GTDB taxonomy): domain Bacteria; phylum Planctomycetota; class Phycisphaerae; order Tepidisphaerales; family Tepidisphaeraceae; genus JANXVV01. The sequence continues at coordinate 4,747 of JANXVV010000287.1, forward strand.
CTCTGCATCGGCGTGACGGGTGAGAAAATCGCCGACCTGCTGACCGAAAGCCAATATCAGGGTGCCGCCTCAACCTATCGTTGCAGCGACCTGCCGACCGCCATGAAAATCGCCCGACAAATCGCGATGGACGGGGATGTGGTGCTGCTCAGTACGGGTTGTGCCAGCTATGGTCAGTTCGCGAATTTTGAGGAGCGGGGGAATGAGTTCTCGCGGTTGGCCAAGTCCCCTCCCCACGCATAGTCAAGTAGGAAGGCGGCTGGAGGGCGGCGGTCCCCCGCCGTTGGTTTCACCGACCCGGCGTCGCAGGAGCGCCGCCCTCCAATCTGGAGGGCGGCGGTCCTCTGCCGCTGATTTTACTTCAGCAACCCTTCCTTCTTCGCCATGTGAACCATCAAATCGATCACGCGATTCGAGTAGCCCCATTCGTTGTCGTACCAGCTCACGACCTTGAAGAAATGGTCGTTCAGCGCGATGCCCGCGCCGGCGTCGAAGATCGAGCTGCGCGGGTCGCCGAGGAAATCGCTCGAAACGACTTCCTCATCGGTGTACCCGAGATAGCCCTTCAGATCGCCGCTCTCACTCGCGGCTTTCATCGCCGCCTTGATTTCATCATACGATGTGGCCTTCACCGTCTTGAACGTCAGATCGACCACCGACACATCCGGCGTCGGGATGCGGAACGCCATGCCGGTCAGTTTGCCCTTCAATTCCGGCATCGCCAGCGCGACGGCTTTGGCGGCACCCGTCGCGGCGGGGATGATGTTCTGACCCGCACCGCGCCCGCCGCGCCAGTCCTTCTTGCTCGGGCCATCCACCGTCGGCTGCGTGGCGGTCGTCGCATGGACGGTCGTCATCAAGCCTTCCGCAATGCCGAAGTTGTCGTTCAACACCTTGGCGATCGGAGCCAGGCAGTTGGTCGTGCAGGAGGCGTTCGACACTACCGTATGCCTCGAAGGATCATACTTGTTGTGATTGACGCCCATGACCAGCGTGGGCACCTCTTCGTCCTTGGCTTTGGTCGGTGCGGAAATCACCACGCGCTTCGCGCCGGCTTTGAGATGCTTGCCGGCACCTTCAAAATCGGTGAACAAACCGGTCGATTCCACGACGAACACAGCGCCGAGCGCGCCCCACGGCAGCTTTTCCGGATCGCGCTCGGAGACGCACTTGATGAACTTGCCGTTCACCACAATGCCGTCTTCCTTCGCTTCGACGGTGCCCTTGAACTTGCCGTGCGTCGAATCGTGCCGCAGCAGATAGGCGAGATTGTCCGGCGGGACCAGATCGTTGATGCCGACGAATTCGATGTTGGGATTGCCGACCCCCGCCCGAAACACCAGCCGACCGATGCGGCCAAAACCATTGATTGCAACTTTCAAGGCCATGACACTGACTCCTGTATTACTTCGAGGGATGAAAACGATCGACCCCGGATTGGAAGCCGGGGGCGGGTAAAGGACAGCGACTATAGGGAGCGGTGGGGGTGTGTCAAGAACGATTGCGCCGTCGGACGCTGGTCCATTATTTAGCCGATCTCGCTTGCGAGCCCGGCTAAATAATTCGGATGAGAAGCAGCCGCTTCATTCTTACTTGATTGCCCCGAAATGCACATCCTCCGGCACACCCGGCTCATCGAGCAGTTGAATCGTCGTGGCCGGGCCGAGATTTGTCGGATCGAGCCACGACCGCAGCGCCCACACCACCTTTTTATCCGGCGTCACTTCCCAGGCCTGCACCGGAGCGGTGGCCGGGTCGATTTTGCTGTTCCACTGGTTGACCCAGTTGTTGACCAGCGTGTTGCCGTTCGCCAGGCGGGTGGCGATCTGAAATTGGGCGACTTTGTACTCGGGGAGATCGGCGGCGGTTAATTCCCACACCGTCTCGCCCTTGGGATTGATCTCGCGCACCGACTTGCCCGCGCAGAGCAGCGTGTTGCCGTTCTTCAATCGCCCCGCCGACCAGGGGCCGGGAATATCGAGGGAGGAGATCTGCTTGCCGTTCTCGTCGTACTCGCACACTTTCTTCATATCCATGTGAGCCACCAGCAGCGTGCCGGCCTCCGTGAGGCGGGCATGGCGGAAGTGCCCGTGCGTGCTCTTGGGATTGCCGGTGGGAAGCACCAGATCCTTCACGGTTTTTCCGGTGGCGATGTTGACGACGAACAGCTTCGCCGGGTCGCCGTTCTGGATGAACAGGACGTGATCCTTCCCGATCATCTGAGCGGTATGCGTCTCGGTCTTCGGCGGGGCATCGTAATTCCAGATCACCTTCTTCTCCGGCGAGATCAGCGTCACGCCAAACTGGTGCGCGAAGAGAACATTGCCGTTGGAGAGCAGCATCGCATCGCTGATCTCCCCCTTGCCGGTGGCGTCTTCGTACTTCCAGACGATCTGCCCTTTGCGCACGATGTACATGTTCTGCGCCTTGGCCTCACCGGCGTAGAAGAAATCGTGCTGGGCCAGGCCGTTGCCGGGAAGGGACGCGGGGGCGGAGGGTTTGGCGTCCTGGGCGAGGATGGTTTCCAAAGTTGGAAGTAAGCCGAGGAAGAGGGCGAGAGCGACGACGGGACCAGCTTTAATTTCGTTCATGGATATTCCTAGAAAAAGGATTTCGACGGGAGACGATTCGTAATGCACGGGCTACCGGATTCAATCCGGCGGTACTATTCGATAGTTGTATCCGATCCCAGCTTGTGCGACCATCCGGCGAGTTCAATTAAGGATAACACGGAAAATGCCCCGGGCAAACTACAACTGATGAAAGCGTATGAGTTGCTTGCTGCCCACCCGTCGGAGATGGATGTCGAATGTTTTGTTAGTGCGCAGGCAGAGGTGGTGGAATCAACGGGGGGCGATGAGAATCCAATGGTTTCGGCGGACGATCAGTATCAACAAAGCTATTTGATGTCGCCCGAGGATATTGCTGACATCGAAACAATGTTGCCATTTCTAGCCGTCGAATTTGAGGAATGGGACTGACCCTCGCCAAGGTTTTGCCGGATGGATTTCTGGTCTCCGATCGTGTGAAATTGTACATTACTGTAGATAGGACTCACGCACGGTTTTCAGTTTTCGCTGTCCGGCACAGGGGGCGTTATTGCCATCCATCACCGCTACCTCAAAATCAGAATGGTCGAATACAGCGCAGCTTCGGAAGCACCGAGCGTTCTTCCATTCGTTCACGGTCATTTCGCCATTCGCAGCGTTCTTGTAGGGATAGAGGCCGATGTCTGTGGTCCAATCGCCGCGAACTCTTCGACCGTCGCTATATGAAATACGAACCTTGAATCCCTCAACCTCTACAATCGAATGCAAGACGTCATGAAGGGTCAGGCTTTCGATTGGGGGTGTTGCCGGGTCGGAAACTGGCCGAGCCGGGGACTGCTCATTGACGGTGATTTGATCCGGGGCGGCGACGAAGCCGGCGGCTTCGCGGGCCTCTCGGATTTGATTAACAAGAGAGGGTAGATGCGGAGTAAGCCACGCCGGGTTGTTTTCGGGGAAGAGTCGAATTGTCCAAGTGCGGAGACGATCACCTTTTTCGCCCGCCGACACCGTATAGACAGCCGCACACTGGTAGAAGAAGTTGATGCAGCGACGGAGAAATCTCGCCCATTTTTCGGCATCTTTGGCATCCACGCCCCCCGGAGGCGATAACCGAGGCAAATGGCTTGGGGCAGTTGAGAGGATGGTTTGGTAAGTGCGAAAGACGATGCTCTGAATGCTTTTGGCTGAATTGCACTCCGCGCAAAGTGTCTGAAGGTTTTCCAAATGATTCCGCCCACCGCCGCTGTAAGACGACGCGATGTGATCGACTTGTAATCTTTTGGTCGCGCCGCAACAAAGGCAACGGTATTGATCGCGACTTTTGACCTGCTCCTTTAGATCGTTGGAAGGCTCACGATCGGGGATAGGCTCTGGATTGGTGTACGAAGGAAGCACCGGACCGCTTGACTCACCTCCGTGCCTCCCGTTGTGGAGGAAACGGTTCACGCACGCGTCAAAACCAGACTTGAATTGTTCATATTTAGGGTAAATCGTCTTCCAGAATCGATCTTGGCGAACGAATTCCCGCCGCAATGATTGATCGGCGGCAACGAAGTCCAGCTTGTCGGCGATAAAGTGCTGGGCCACGCCGTCCAAGTCATGACTATCCCTAGCCTCGAATGAAAAGAATGTGGGGACGGCGTTGTCGTTCTGCGCCATGTGCCGGACAATTGAAAGCATGTCATTGACAAGCGCGAGCCCAATCCGATGCTCTCTCTCGGTGAAGAAACGTCCTTCCCATTCTTCCAATCGCAACCGCACGTCTTCAAACTGAATGGAAGTTTCTTCAAAGTTTTGTAGGTTCTCGCGCTTCATCGCTTCGATGAACGCGTCGAAATGAAGCTTATCGTATTCGTATACCAGGATTAATTGTCGAGCCGGCACGACCTCGTCTGAAGTTCCGACTTGGGCATCGAAGTCAGCACGAAACCAACCGAGCGGAAGAAAAGAACGGAAGGGCGAGGCGTTGATGTTGGTGCCCGAGTCCATCTGCCGCGCCAATCGGCGAATGAGTTCTATGGAGATCAAATGAATCGGCGGGCGCTTGCCGTATTCCGGTAAGGAATCATCGGCCAAGCCATCGGCAATCTGTTCATACGCCGCCCAATGAATTCGCTGCTTCCAGTCATCAATGAAGGAAACGATAAATGCTTTTTCTGTGCCGCCGAACGCCGGTCCACGCAGAGCGCGACCCACCATTTGAGTGAGAAGGATCTGGCTGGTAGTCTGCCGGGTCAGGAAGACAGTATTGACGTCCGGGACGTCGGTGCCTTCAGTGAGCATCCGCACGTTTACCAACACATCCAATTCGCCATTTCGGAACCTATTCAGAATCTTGGCGTTTTCGCCGGCGGTTCGTCGATTTCGCTCTTCGGGTGTTCCGGACGTGTAGGAAACGTGAGAATAGACTGCGTCTGCACGAACACCGCGACTATTCAAAAGAGTGCAAATTGCTTCGCACTGTGCCCACCGGTCGGCAAAGATCAGCGTCTTGCCAAAACGCTCGCGGTGCTGCAGGTAGTAAGCGACGATATATTCGTTACGAGGCCTGTTCGTTGCAAGGTAGGAGACCATTTCCTCCGGAATGTCGCGATTGCTGCCGATCCATTGGGCGTACTCGCGGTCGGTGAAATTAGGCTCACAATTCGTGCGCGCCTCCTCGAATACGGGCTTTGCGAGGACGCGCGCCGCCATCAGATTCTGGGGCGTCTCCTGATGGACGATTCGCTGTGGGAATAGCTTTGCCAGCCACCCCTGCTTATTCTCGTTCGAGTAGGTCGGTGTCGCCGTCAATCCCAACAGTATCATTCCCGGACACGCTTCCCGCAGTTGCTGCAAAAGCCTTCGATAGCTCGGTGCCGGGGCATGGTGTGCCTCATCGAATACCACAAGGAGTTTTCCAAGGGCTGACTGGATAAAGTTGGTCAGGGCGTCGAGCTTATCAAGTGAGGCTCTTGCCACGGCCTGCAAGGACGCAATCACCACATCGTCGGTCGGGCGCATTGAATGGGTTTTGAAATGTCCGTCGCCGCCGGAAACAACACGGATAGTCAACTGAGACTTCGGCTCGGCGATGGATGCCACCAATCCATCAAAGCTGTTAAAAGCTTGTTCGAGCAGATGGTGGGTATGCGCAAGCCAGAGAACTTTGAATCCGTCGGAGAGCGGATGGACACACGCGAAGCGAACCGCAGTGAAGGTTTTTCCCCCGCCGGTGGGCAAAACGAGGATGGTGCCGCGTGGTTCAACTGAGGACGACTTGTACCAACCTTCGAGTTTCGCCAGCGCGGTTTGTTGATGGGCGGCGACCTGTTTCGGCGAGGCTCCGTCTCGCGCTTGCGGCAGATTGTACTCGCGAAAATATTTGCTGCCGCTGTTCTCCTCGTCCGCCATGTGTCCCTCCGTTAGTTTGTAGCTCACAAAACCTCACATCGGTTCATCCTTCACCGTCTCATCGAAAATCTTCAGCAGCTTCGACTTGTCAAAAGCCATCGCTACGGGCCGGATTACGGCTTACCAAATCGTCGCCACACCAGAGCTGCGGATTTTGGCGTCTCTGCTGATGAGAGGAAGCCCAAGCGCGACCGCCGTAGCCGCTATGATGCGGTCGGGAAGGTCCGGTACGGCGGTGCGCGGCACACTCAATATGGCGTTGACAACAGCTTCGTCGAGCGGAGCCCACCGAAAGATGGTGTCTGGAGCCGCGAGTTCGCGGCGCAGATTGCTGAGCATATCGGTGGGAATTCTGCCCTTCTCTCACAAATAAATAATCTCGATGGCGCAGATCGTCGGGACGCGGATCTGACCTCCGTCGGTCTCGCACTCATCAAAATATCGGGATGCCAACGGCGACAGGCGCGGATCATTGGCCAGATACCAGATCAGTGCGTGTGTGTCGGCAACGGCATCCGGCATTAGACATCCTCGCGGGGAAAGTTCCCCCACCAAATGCGGCGGACTTCTTCAATGTCACCGGAGCTGATGTCGCACCCTTGCAGCAACCCGCGTAATCCGCGCCGGCGCGGCGGGACGGTGGCGGCTGGAGCCAAAACAGCCTCCAAATCCGGAGCGATTTGCTCGATCAATCGAATCTTTTCCAGTGGCGATAGCTGATGCGCCAATCGAAGCACGTCGGCGAACACGGCTTGGGATAACATGGCAGACTCGAATGGCACTTCCCGAATCTGTAAATGACGACAGGCCATGGGGATAGACAGGAAGGCCGCGTTTGCGATGATGAGGGTGTTTCAACCGCATCAGGCAAGGAGGCCTATATGGATTCTCAGGGTAGCCACGGACGGCTGCG
>JANXVV010000330.1 GCA_025351525.1 Humisphaera sp.
CAAAAAGCATGGGCGAGACGCCCATGCCACCAGTTTTTCAAAAGACCCTGTTGATAGATATCGGGAATGTCGGTGAGCGGTGTCGCCAATTTCTGCAAATTTAGGATAAGCCGTTCGACTCGACCGGATGGAATTATGGGCGCCTCGTACGTGCATCCGTTCGCAGAAAAAGCATGGGCGGGACGCACATGCCACTTGAAAATCACGCCGCTTTCGCAATCCTCTCCACCGCCTCCGCCTCCACCCTCGGTGCCCGCAGACGGTTCACGCCATTCAACGCCGCCACCTTGTAGCACTCGGCCAGGGTGGGATAGTTGAAAACCGATTCCACGAAATAGTCGATCGGCATCCCGGCGGCCATCACGGCTTGGCCGATGTGGATCAATTCCGTCGCGCCGGTGCCGATGGCATGAACGCCCAGCAACCGACGGCTTTCAGGGTGGAACAGAAGTTTCAGGCAACCGAAAAGATCGCCGATGAGCTGACCCCGCGCGGTTTCGCGGAAGCGGGCGAGGCCGATTTCATAGGGCAAGCCGGCGGCCGTAAGGGCCTGTTCGGTTTGTCCGACCATGCTGATTTCAGGGATCGTATAGATGCCGAGCGGATAGAGCGGGCTGACGGGTTCGGCGATGCGATGGAACATGTGACAGGCGGCCAGGCGACCTTGCTCCATGCTGGTGGCGGCCAAGGCGGGGAAACCGATCACGTCGCCGGCGGCGTAGATGTGCGGGACTTCGGTTTGATGGAAATCGTTGACCTTCAAACGTCCGCGCGAATCCGCGCTCAAACCGGCGGCGGGGAGGTTCAGCTTGTCCGTCGCGCCCTGCCGACCGATCGTATAGAGCATCATCGCGGCGTTAATTTTCTTGTTGCTGGCAAGCGTCGCCTCTATCCCCGTACCGTCGACGGTGATCTCGGCGACTGATTCCCCCAGCCGCAGGCGGATGCCCATGTCGCGCATGCGGAATTGCAGCATTTCGGCGATTTCATCATCGACGAATTCCAGCAGATTGGGCCGCGATTCCACGAGCGTGATGGTCACGCCAACCGCCGCCAACATGCAGGCGTATTCCACGCCGATCACACCACCGCCGACGATCACCAGACTGCGCGGCAGATCTTTCAGGCGGAGCAGTTCATTGCTGTCGATGATTCGGCCAGGGGCGAAGGGCACATTCGCGGGCCGGGCCGGTTCGGTGCCGACGGCCACCAGCACATTGTCGCCGCGCAGGTCGATTTGATCTTCATTGCGAATCACGCGAACGGTGTGCGGATCCAGAAAAGCCGCATCGCCCCAGACGACTTTCACGCCGTTGCTTTTCATGTGGGCGCGGATGATATCGACTTCATTGCGGACGACGTGCTGCGTGCGATACAGCAGGTCCGCCATGGTGATGTCTTCCTTGACGGTGTAGGCGTCGCCGTACAATGCGCGTTCGCGGAGACCGGTCAAATGCAGCACCGCCTCGCGCATGGCTTTGGAGGGGATGGTGCCGGTGTGAATGCACCCGCCGCCGACGCCGCTGTTGCGTTCGACGAGCGCCACCCGACGGCCCAGTTTCGCGGCACAAAATGCCGCCTTTTGCCCCGCCGGTCCGGAGCCGATGATGACCAGATCGTAGTTTGTCGCGCTCATGCCCTCTTCTTTCGATGGATTCGACTCCGCTGCTCAACCGACTCAATCGACTCTACGGTTTGTATCGGCTGAGACGGCAGCAAGCTTTGGGAGCTTTAACCATGTCGATGAAATGGAATGCTCAAGCCGAGGGCGTCGGCTACGCCTTCCGCCTCCGGCTTGAGTAGTCCCGTCTGCTGAAGACGGGCCGCCAATCTGCCGATCTATCTGCAAATGACCCTTGATCGTCCGCAAGATTCCACTTCCGCCTCCGATAATACTCCCCGCCCCCTGCGAGGATTTTTCAGCTGCACCGTTCTGTCGAGCGCCTTCTGCATCCTGATCGCCAACTTCGCCATCGTGTTGCTCATCCGACTGTTGATGCTCCCGATAGCCATTCGCTTCAAATGGTGGATGCAACTGGTGATGGCCATCGGAATGCTCTTCATCAGCGTATTCATGTGCGTACACGTCTACCTGCACTGGTTCAAACCCAACGCGCGGGCACTGGCGTTGCTCAAACAGGTGCGGAACGGTGAGGCGGCGATCGAGCTGCTCGGCACGATTCAAGGCGGTATCACGCCGTTGATGACCGAGGTGCAGGAAGTGTTGCGCGATCTTCGCCGTCAGAAGGCTGAGATCGCGCGGATCGAAATGGAGACGCAGCAGCGCGTCGTCAATCGGACGGATGCGCTGGAGCGTTCGCTGGGCGCGGTTCGGCAGCAGGCGTCGAGGGATGCGTTGACCGGATTGCTCAATCGCCGGGCACTGGAAATTGCGTTGCCGGAGACATTCAACCGTTGCCGTAGTGAGAATTCGCCGCTGTCGATCATGATGATCGATGTCGACGATTTCAAGCTGCTGAACGATACGCTCGGCCATGCCGCCGGGGATGAATTTTTGAAAGCGTTTGGGCAATTGGTGCGGTCCACGCTTCGCGAAACAGATCTCGCGTATCGTTATGGCGGCGACGAATTCGTCATCCTTCTGCCGAACAATCCCCCGTCTCACGCCGCCGCCGTGGGAGCAAGATTATCGTCGCTGGTGGAAGGGCTGACCGGCGCGATGCGCGTGGATCGCCCGCCGAGGCTATCGGTCGGTTTGCTTTCATCGGACGACCTACCGCCCGGTGCCTCCGCCAAAATGCTGCTGGATGAAGCGGACCGATTGCTCTATCGGGTCAAGCAATCCCGAAAAGCGAAACGCAAGGATTTAGTTCCCCATCTTATTTAGCCGTCCCGCCCCGCGATCCATTACAATTCCCGTCATGCTCCTGGCCGATCCAATCCCCTTGCCGCGCTTCATCGCCTGGCCTGTTCCACTGGTCTTGCTGGCGGTGCTGATCTCGTCGAGCGTCGTGTTCCGCATGTTGGTCCGGCGATGGACCACACGGCGGCACTGGCTCGAACTCTCCCGTTGGGCCACCGAAAACGACTTGACCCTCGACGGCGCAAACCGAGCCGTCGCCCCCGCGCCGCTGGCGACCTGCACCGATCCCGCGCCAAGCGCCAGCCTCGCTCTGACTTCAAAAACGTTGGCAATCGCGGAGATCCACACGCAAAAATCGCAACGCACCGATTCCAGTCAGTTCACGCGATGGCATGTGATGGTTCGGAAGATGGACTCGCGCTGGCCGCCCACCGGGTTGAGGCCGCAGGCCAACGCCTCCAGCCTGCTCGACCTGTTCCCGCTGACCAGTTTCCCTTCGATGTCGCCCCCCGAGCGGTTCGTCGTCTTCGGATCCGATTCCAGTTCCGCCCGGCGAATGGCGCGATCTTCGTTGCCGGCGCTGCTGCCCCCCGATATCGGCCTGCTCCTGCACGGCTCGACGCTTATTCTCGACTTCACTGCCCGGCCCTTCGACGCCATCGAACTCTCCCGCCTCTGTTCGCTCATCGAGCAACTGCTTGCACATCTTCCATCGGTCCGATCCGAGTAATATGCGGTCGGTTCTGATCTCCCTCCTCCCGATGATTCACTACAAACGCACGAAAACACGCTAGCTGGAGGACGACCGCCCTCCAAAATCCAATTTCAACGCAAGCTCCATCTCCCTCCCATTCATTTTTATTTTGCGTGTGCAACCGTTTTCCGGGTCGTATGGCTGCATTCAACCACTTCTCTCAAAATTTTGCTTGCTTTTATCGCTTCCGCAAAAAGCTGCTTTTAGGTTATTAGTCCCGTGGAGTGAATCAACGCATTGGTGAGTGCGTCACTTTTTAAACTGGAAGGAAGTACCATGGCCTCGAGCAAATTTCTCGCAATCGGTTTATTTTCAGCGTCAATTGTCGGACTTTTCACACTCCGCGCCCAAGCCGTCGTGATCCAGTTTGTGCCGGTGGGCGACGTGGGGAATGTCGGCGACACCCAGAAGATGAAACAGGACCAGACCAGCGGCTACGGCGCGGTTCCGTATGCGTATCAGATCGGGAAGTACGATGTGACCAACGCGCAGTATACCGAGTTTTTAAATGCGAAGGATCCGACCGGGACGAGCCCGTTGGGCCTGTACAACAGCGCTCAGGGAACGGATGGCAACTCGGCGGGGATTTCCTATAACGCCGGTGGCCCCGCCGGAAGCAAGTATGCGGTGATCGCCGGCCAGGGAAATAAACCGGCCGTCAATGTCGATTGGTTCAGTTCGATTCGATTCATCAACTGGTTGGGCAACGGGCAGGGGAATGGTGCCACCGAGAGCGGGTCGTACACGCTACTGGGCGGTTCGCCGACGCCCGCCAATTCCAGTTCGGTGACCCGGAACGCGGGGGCCACGATTTTCATGCCGAACGAGAACGAATGGTATAAGGCGGCTTACTACAAAGCCGGTGGGACGAACGCGGGGTATTGGGCATACGCCACGCGAACCAACACCACGCCCGTCTCCGCGCCTCCGGGGTCGACGGCCCCCAATACCGCGAACTATAACGATCCCGTCACCGGGTATTCGGTGACCGGCTCAACCGGCAACAGCGCAAATCAGAATTACCTCACCGATGTCGGCGCCTATGGCAACTCGGCGAGTGCCTACAACACGTTCGACCAGACGGGCAATGTGTTTCAATGGAATGAGACGACGGTGACCGGCACCGTCAAAGGCATTCGCGGCGGATCGTGGAACCTGGACTCGGGTGCGCTGCCCTCGCTCAATCGCGACCTGCTGTATGAGCCGACCTACGCGAACTTTTTCGTTGGATTCCGGGTGGCGGGAATCCCGGAACCGGTCGGCGCGACGGCATGGCTGATGGGGGGAATCCTGTTGACTTGCCGCGCACGAACGCGACGTCGGGAAAAAAATACTTGGCCGCAAAGCCGCAATGAGCGCAAAGGAAAACGCAAAGAAGAATAAAGAGATCGAACCACAGAGGGCACTGAGACGCGCCTTGATCGCCTGCACGGTTTGAATGTCGAATGAGTCTCTGCACTACAGTCGATCAAAGTCTTCTCGCGGAAAGAAAATAGCAACCGCGAAAGCGCGAAGTGGAACGCGAAGAAATCGAAATGAATTTCTTCGCGTTCGCTTTCGCGGTTCCCCCTGTTTTGGTTTTGGCGTAGCTGCGATGGGCTCTCTGTGTTTAACACAACTGGCTTTGGCGGGGGGTCTCCGTTACCATTCCAGCCACCAACCCACCGCTGTACCGCGAATGATTCCAAAATCGTCGGAAAGAGAATTTTCATGAGGCATTTTGACCTTGCCGTCATCGGCACCGGGCCTGCCGGTCAGAAGGCGGCGATCCAAGGCGCGAAGCTCGGTAAGAGCGTCGTGTTGATCGAGAAGAACAACACGCTGGGCGGTGCCGCCATCAACACCGGCACCGTGCCTTCCAAGGCATTGCGCGAAGCGGTTCTGCATCTGACCGGGGCGAGCAAGCGCGGGCTCTTTGGCGAGAGCTCGCGCATGAAACAGAAGATCACCATCGCGGATCTGATCTATGTCAGCCAGCAGGTGATTCACCATGAATTGGCGTTGATTCGCGATCAACTGGATCGCAACGGCGTGGAATTGATCTGGGGAGCCGCCCGCTTCGATGATGAGAATGTGATCTACGTCGATCGGACGGATGATTTCGAGGCATTCAGCGCCCATTATTTTGTGATCGCCACCGGCACCCGCCCGGCGATGCCGGCCAGCGTGCCGTTCGATTCGCAGACGGTGTTCACCAGCGATGGCCTGCTCAAACTGGAGACGCTTCCCAAGACGATGATCGTGGTGGGCGGCGGGGTGATCGGTTGCGAATATGCCTGCATGTTGGCGACGCTCGGTGTGAAAGTCACGCTGGTGGAGGGACGCGGCGAGGTGTTCGGCTTTCTCGATCATGAAATTGCCGAGGCGTTTCAATATCAAATGCGGCGGATGGGCATCACGCTGCGGTTGGGTGAAAAAGTGGCGAAGATCGAGCACTTACCGCCCGACCCGGCCCAAGGGAACGGATACAGCACGCCGCTCGTTCAAGCCACCCTTGAATCGGGCAAACACCTGCGGGCGCAAACGCTGCTTTACGCCGTCGGACGGCAGGGAACCTGCAACGCTTTGAATCTCGATAAAGCCGGCTTGCAAGCAGATGACCGCGAGAGGTTGAAGGTCAACGAGCACTACCAAACCTCGGTAGAGCATATCTATGCCGCCGGCGATGTGATCGGTTTCCCCGCGCTCGCCAGCACCGCGATGGAGCAGGGCCGGTTGGCCGTCTGTCATGCGTTCGGTGTGCCGACGCGGTCGATCCCCGAACTGTTTCCCATCGGCGTGTATGCCATTCCGGAAATCAGCATGGTCGGTAAAACCGAAGAGCAATTGACCGCCGCCGGCATCCCCTATGAAGCCGGGGTGGCGCAGTATAAGGAACTGGCCCGCGGGCAGTTGCTCGGCGATGACACCGGCATGCTCAAGCTGCTGATCCACCAGGAAAACCACCAGATTCTGGGCGTCCACGTCATCGGAACCGGAGCCACGGAATTGATTCACATCGGGCAGGCGGTCATGGCGCTCGGTGGGAGCGTGGATTATTTCATCAACAGCGTTTTCAATTTCCCGACGCTGGCCGAGGCTTATAAGGTGGCGGCGCATAATGGGCTGAACAAATTGCGGCATGTGTGAGAGTCGAATCGCAAAATACGGTCGGCACAGCCGCTAAAAAAAAAGGCGGCGTGTCGAATGAAATCTTCCCATGAGCCAGTCATTTGCCTATGCCTATTTTCTCGGTGAAGCCGAATGGAATTCTCCCGACTCATCCCTGCGCGTGAACGCTTACGAGGTGACGAAGGTTGTTCCAATCATTGGCAATGTGCCTCTGTCCGTGCCCTCAAAAATATGCCGCGTGGAATCTTTCCGACGGCTCACCGCGATCGATGCACTTCCTCCGCATCTATTCAGCGGCGTCACGCAGCACCTGCAATACACCGGCAAGCCGCAGCGAAACGAATTGCTCGCGCGCGGAATCGAGGAGCAGTTGCCCTCGCCGCGGACAATCACGGTCATCATCCCGATTCGCAAGTCGCAAGGCTGGTGGGATCTGGCACAGGACGAGCGCATCGCTTTCTATCAGAAGTCGGCCGACGGGGAAGGTCATACGGCGATCGGGCTGCCTTACGTTTCGCACATTTTTCGGCGGCTGTACCACTGTCGCTATCTCGAATCCGCCGGAGCTTTCGACTTCATCACGTATTTTGAGTTCCAAGCCGAGCACACTGAAGAATTCCTGCATCTGCTACAATCGCTCCGCGACGTGAATGAGAATCCGGAGTGGGCGTATGTGGATGCGGAAGCGGAGATCTGGGCGCGTAAGATTATTTAGCCGTTTCGCTTGCGAAGCGCGTCTGGCGGGCTGAATGCCGGTTCGGACAATGCAGGAGAAAATATCGTAAAGCATATCCTCGTCATCGGCGGCGGCATCGGTGGGCTTTCTGCCGCGATCCGGCTTGGGGCGGATGGGTTCCGCGTCACACTTGTGGAGAAAAATTCCCGCGTCGGGGGAAAGCTGAACCTGTGGGAAGCCGTGCATCCCGGTCGGCCACTCGATCGGCCTTTTCGGTTTGATACGGGCCCCAGCCTGCTCACCATGCCGTTTGTATTTGAAGAACTTTTTGCCGCCGCCGGGGAGACGTTGGCCGATCATCTCACCTTGCAAAGGCTTGACCCGATCGCCCGCTATCGCTGGCCGGACGGCACCACGTTTGAAGCCCGCAGCGGAAGCGATGCGCTATTGAAGGAGATTGCAAAGATTGCGCCCGGCGATGTCGAAGGGTGGAAGCGTCTGGCCGCGCGGGGGAAGAGGATCTGGGAACTGTCGGCGGAGCTTTTTCTCTATCATTCCCCCGAGCAGATATTCGGCAAAGGGTTGTCGCCGGCGGGGGCGCTCAGTGCGATCGCGGTGCCGATCCGGATCGGCATGTTCGCCAACTTCGCCCGCACCGTGCATCGCCATCTGCATCATCCGAAATTGCGGGAAGTGCTCTATCAATATGCCACCTACAGCGGGGCCAGCCCGTTCAAAGCGCCGGCAACCCTGGCGGTGATCCCGCACGCGGAATTCGGGTTCGGCGGCTGGTATGTGCAAGGTGGACTGTATCGAATCGCGGAGGAGTTGGAGAAACTCGCGCGGCGAAAAGGTGTGGAGATTCAAACCGGTTGTGCGGTGCGCGAGATTCTGGTTGAACGGGATGATCGAGGCGGGAAGATTGCTAAAGCGCGGACCGCCGGAGTAACGCTGGAAGACGGCGAAGTGATTCGCGCGGACGCGGTGGTAGCCAACAGCGATGTGGTTTACACCTACCGCAAGCTGATCGATTCCAAGCATCGGAAGCGATACGACGATCGCACGCTCGACAAGCTTGAGGCGGGCGGCAGTGGAATGATGTTGATGCTCGGGATCGAGGGCGAATATCCGCAGCTTGCGCATCACAACAAGTTCATGCCGCGCGATTATCGCAGTGATTTGCGGGCGATGTTCGAGACGCGCACCGTGCCGGACGACCCGTGCATTTATGTGTGCGCCAGCACGCGGACGGATCCGACGCAGGCACCGGCGTGTTGCGAAAATCTGTTCGTGCTAGCCAGCGCCCCGCCGTTGGATGGGTCGATCGACTGGAAGATTGAAGGGCCGCGCTATCGCGATCAACTGGTTCGTGCCTTGGAACATCGCTGGGGATTGACGGGCCTTGCGAAGCGGATCGTCGTCGAGCGATCCTTCACGCCGTTGGATTTGCAGAATTCGTACAATGCGAACGCCGGCAGCATCTATGGCATTGGTAGCAATAGCCGTCGAACCGCATTCTTACGGCCTCCTAATCGCGACAAGGAAATTCGCGGCCTGTATTTTTGCGGCGGGGCCACGCATCCGGGAGGCGGGCTGCCGTTGGTGGCGCTGTCGGGGAAGATCGTCAGTGAGTTGGTGCGGGAGGATTTGGGTTGAGCTTCTAAAACGACACGGATGGCGGTTATCTAAAGACTTCGTACATTTTTTTAGCGGCTGTGCCGAAGGCACGTGTTTTGTTTTGAACTCGAAAAGCGCGTGCCTTCGGCACAGCCGATAAAACTGGAATCATGGAAATTTCGCAATTGTAAAACCGAGAGATCGGACTAAGCTCCGGTCCCTTACCCCTTGGTACTCCAGCGGGGAGGGTTAGGGTGAGGGGTTTTTCTTCTTCTTGAGGGTTGTAGCGACCCGGCGGAAGAAAAATGCAAGACCCCTCACCCCAACCCTCCCCCCGGAGTACCGGGGGGAGGGGATCGGAAAGCTTTGTTTGATCAGGAGTCTTTGCGCCATGATCAGTTTTTGCACACCCGTAAAAGGGCGGCTGGCTTATTTGAAGCAGACGTACGTCGACAATCTTCGAGCTGTTCAAACTTCCGGTATTCCGGCTGAATTTGTCCTGCTCGACTACGATTGCCCGGACGGTGTCGCGGAATGGGCGACATCCGCGCTGGCGGAATTTGCAGGGATCGTGTCGCTCTACAAACTGACCGGTTCGCGTCCCTTTTATGCGATTCCGGTGGCGGACAATTGTGCGATGAAGTTGGCGAAGGGGGCGATCGTTTCCAATCTGATGGCCGATATCCGGGTGACGCCGGCTTATTTCAGCGAAGTTTATAAACTGGCGTTGAAAGATCCCAACTGCCTCGTGCGGGCCCGCCGGGAGGCGAAAACCGGAACGACCGGTTTGATGACGATTTGGAAAGACCGCTTCCTGGCGGCGGGGGGATACGATGAGCAGATGCAGGGGTGGGGTTATCAGGATGTCGATCTTCGCCATCGATGTGAGGCTCTGAAAATGAATCTGGTGTACTGGAGTGAAACGGAAGCCGAGGCGCTTCCGCACGGGGATGAGTTTCGGACGCAGTATTCCAGCGTTCCGGAGGCGGTGAAAGAGAGCAACGCCAAAAATATCGAGCGAAGCAAGAAGAATGTTCGGCAGAAAAAACTGGTGGCGAACGTCGGCAGCGAATGGGGGGTTGCCGAGGTACGGAAAATTCCGCTGGCGTAAGAGCGGCAATTGCAGGCTTTTGTTTAGCGGCTGTGCGGGAGGCACGCGTTTTCAGCGTCGAAAGTAGCAACGCGTGCCTTCGGCACAGACGCTAAAAAACTTAAACGGTTTTAACGCATTCATAAATCATCCTGCGTGAGAATCGGTCTGTTGCCGGTCCGCCATAGCGCCGTTTGATCCAGGCGTAACGGAGACGGTTGCGGAGCTTCCGCAGTCTTCCACCGCTCACGCCGCGATACGCATCGAGCGCCAAGCCCTCCCGCTCGGCGAGTTCGGCAATGCCCGAGGGGACCAACAGCGTCACGTGATCGACGCTTTCATCAAACACGTTGTGGAACGAATGTCGCACGTTGGTATCGGAGTAAGGGTTCGGCGTGGTGAGCACCAACCGCCCGCCGGGCGCCAGCATTTTTGCGGCGGCTTTGAACAGGCCCGCCGGCGCACCCAGATGCTCGATCACTTCGCCGCAGACGATGACGTCAAAGGTTTCGTCGAGTGGTTCGGCGGTGATGTCGCGCAGCATTACGTTGAACCCGCGTGCCTTCAATTCAGCGATGGCCTCGGGCAGGATATCGACGCCGAGGCAGGAGCCGGCGCTTTTGACGATGGCCCCGTGCATCCATCCGCCTTCCGCATGGAGATCGACGACATGCCCGACGACACCCACATCCAGAACGCGCTTGCCCGCGACGATTTCGGTGAGATATTTCATGCGGCTTTCGACCGGTGCGCGCCACGCGGTTTGGATCGTCTTTCGCCGCAGGACGCGCGAGAGATCCGAATTCGGGTCGTCGGTCAGCTCATTCCATCTCTGCACAGCCATGTCGGTCCTTCTTCAGAAAATAGTTCGATCGGTTAGAGCGGTTTTCTGCTCAGTGTATCACGAAGTCGGGTGCCACAGGTCGCGGTACTCCGAGATCTGTGCTCTCGGGAAGCCCGAAAAACACAGG
>JANXVV010000345.1 GCA_025351525.1 Humisphaera sp.
CCAGGTCCTTCGCCGCAGCGCGTTGGGACTTGCCGCTCGACGCCGCATAGCGCACGGCGGCGAGCTTGAACGGCTGGAGGAAATGTCCCTGCGAATTGCGCGCCGCCCCGGCATCGGGCATCGCCACCGAAGGCGTGACGGGCGGCGGCGCGGAAGAAAGAGAAGAGTCTTTCAGTGGAAAAGACGGGGAGGTTGCTTGAGCCATGAGCGGTTCCTTTCGTGCGGGAGTTTACCCGCGATGAGGGACCGAGGCGCGCCAGTCGGGGGTGGGGAAGATCAAAGCCTTTGTCATGCAACGCCTGCTCGACGCAGAACATCCCTTTGCCGTGCGGGGCCGACTTGGCCGCCTCCATCACGGTCCGCATCGCCAGCACCGCCGACTCCGCGGCAATCAACTCCTCGTTCGACAACTTCGCAAAATCCAGGGCCATAGGTATCCTCCATGAATGGGTTGCCAGGGAGAATAACAGAATCGCCACAATCGCGCGCTACACCCGCGGGACGAGGGACGATTTCCGTCCGGACAGCGATGTTGACGTGTTGATTCAGTTACGGCAGGGTGAGACGATGAGCCTCGAAAAATTTATCGACATGCGAGATGAATTGATTGCCATGTTCGGGCGCGAGGTCGATCTGGTTGAAAAGCCACTGCTCCGCAACCCTTACAGGCGGGACGAAATTTTACGCACGCGTGAGGTGCTTTATGCAGCCTGATTCGCGCGATGCCGCATGATTGCTTGACATGCTCCAGTCGGTTCGCATTGCTTTGAAGTATGTAGCAAATCGAGTTCGAGAAGATTTAAACTGTGATACGATGCTCTCTGATGCGATTCAACGCCGCATTGAGATCATCGGTGAGGCTGCAAGAGGAGTATCTAAGCCGTTTAAGGATGCACATCCAAACATCCAATGGCGCGCGATAATGGCGACGCGGCATGTTCTGGCGCATGACTACGACGAGCTGAATCGCGCTCGCATGACATTGGCTGCCGTATTCGCCAGTAGCAAATGCGCATCCTTCATCGCCTCCACCAACGCCATCGGTCGATCGCAAATTCCAAAATACGCGGTCATCCCTTCGTCCAAAACTTTTTCCGCACCCTCGCCGATCGACCCCGCAAGGGCGATGCACGGCACCCCCATCTCACGACACACCCGCGCCACTCCCACGGCGGTCTTACCGCTCGCGCTCTGCGCGTCGAGACTGCCTTCTCCGGTAATGCACCAATCCGCACCCTGCAACCGCTCGCGAAATTTCACCGCGTCGATGACAATCTCCACACCCCGTTTCAAAGTCGCGCCGAAATACGCCATCATCCCAAATCCGAGACCGCCCGCCGCACCGGCACCCGGGATCTCGGCGAGATCCACTTGATTCATCCGCGAGGCCAGTTGCCGAAGGGCCGCGTCGAGTTGTTGAACCTGCCGAGGATTCGCGCCTTTTTGCGGGCCGAAAATTTCCGCCGCGCCCCGGGGACCGTACAGCGGGTTATCCACGTCGCAGGCGACGAGAATCGGAATGCCATCCGTCTTTTCACCGCGATGTCGTTTGACGAGAACGACGCGGGACACATCCGCCCCGACCAATGGCTCGGTGCGTGAAACCGGCTCGCCATCCTCCAAGATGATCGTATGCCCGCAGGCCTGCGCGCACCCGATGCCGCCATCCACCGTCGCGCTGCCGCCGATCCCGAGAATGATCTTCTTCGCCCCCAGTTCGATCGCGGCGTTGATCAATTCACCCGTGCCGAACGTCGTGGTATACAGAGGATTGCGATCTTCCGGTTTGAGCGGCGCCAAGCCGCCGGCGGCGGCCATTTCGATGATTGCGGTCTGGCCGTCCCCAAGCATCCCAAAGATCGCGTCGACTTTCATGTCCGGCAACGGACCCGTGACGCGACGAGTGATGAACCGCCCTGCGGTCGCCACCACCAATGCCGCCACCGTGCCTTCACCGCCATCCGCCATAGGGCATTCATCAATTGAAACCGTCGGGTCGGCCAACCGCAATCCCGCCGCGATGGCCCGGCATACCTCGGCGGCGGTCAGGCAACTCTTGAACTTGTCCGGCGCAATCACGATTTTCATTTGCTCAACATCTTGAACGCGTGATACTTGAACGGCAACTCTTCAAGCCATCTCGCAAAGCGAAATCGAAATCGCATGAGTTGAATCGCCGCCAAACTGAAGCAGTTTACATGCTAAAAGGTCGGGCAAAAGATAGCAGTTGTCGATGAAATCTCGCGTGTTGTGGAACATCAGTACACCTTGATTCCTGGATTCCGGCAGTATTTTCGTGTGCGCTTGAAAAATCCGGAGGAATCTTGGATACTGCGGAAGCACTAGCCGCCTTAGCTCAGTTGGTAGAGCGATGCTTTCGTAAAGCATAGGTCGACAGTTCAAGCCTGTCAGGCGGCCTTTTATCCGTAAGTTTTCTGGAAACAGATACTTACGGATTTTTTTATGCGCCCTTTTCCAACCCTGTTTTCAACACCGAAAACACCGATTCTCACATTTTTCTCACATGGAATCCCAAAAATCGGATATAATTGACCTCGAAAAGCCGGTTCGGATCGTCCGAAACGGAAAGCCTGTGTGGGAAAAATGTGAGAATTGGATAAAAATGGGACACTTAAACGAAGGAAAAATTTCGATCAACAAAGGCCGCCGCTAAGGCAGCAACATCCCTGATTCGGTTTTATGCCGAAAAGGATAAGCCATGCAGGCCAAGCCCCTGGTCAAGACCGTTCCCGCCGAACTCGTCAAAACAATAAAAGCGGAACACGCCGCCTGCAAAGACGCCTACGGTGCAGCACTGGAACATGCTCATAAGTGCGGCAGAGCGTTAATCGACGCAAAGCAGTACGTTAATCAGATCTCGACACGCTGCTCAAAGCGCTCTCCCGTGGTGAATTGACCGAGGCGCAGGTTCTTCAACCGGCGATGCTCGGGCCCGAGGCTGTTCAATTGGCGTTGCCAGCGGCCAACGCCCGCTTTGCCCAATTGCAGCCGGCGGCGGCGGCGTTGGCGTCCACGCCGTCGGGGATGCGGCCGATCTACCTGAAGCCAAAGGTCTCGGGGCGCAAGAAGACGCCGGGGGCGAAGAACGGACACAAAGGCTCGCGTCGCAAGACGCCCGAGCGGATCGACAAGCACGTCGATCATCGCCTGGAACTCTGCCCTTGCTGCGGCGGGGAACTCCAACGCTGCAAGCGGACACGCACACGGCCCATCGCATCGGAAAGCACCGCGACTATCCGTTCACGTTTCTGGACACCCCCGGCATGCCGCCGGACAACAACCACGGCGAACGCATGATCCGCCTTCTTGGTTGGAGCGTGGAGGATACTCATTTAGCCGCTTGGATGCGGATCTCCTCGAAATCTTTAGGCCATATCGGATTCCAAAACCCGTCACAGCTTCTGAAGAATCAATTGGCGTTGTAGAAGACGGTTCTGAAGAAATTTAATCCGCATCACGCCACCGCCGCCTCAAACAGCATCGGCACCGCCGGTATCTCAGAGACCATATGCCATCCGTTTCGCCCTGCGCCGTAATAATCCGGGAGAGTACCGAGCGATCGGAAGCCCAGGGTTTCGTAGAGCTTCACCGCCCCAACATTCGCCTGTTCCACTTCAAGATACGCCCGACGCACTCCGCGTGACGCCAATTCTTCGATGAGTCGCTGCATCAGTTTACGCCCGATTTTTTGGCCACGGCACCCGTCGCTCACGGCCAAACTGTAGATGCGGCCAGACATGCCGTTTTGATGATGCCGCACCAGTGCGATCGCTTCCCCGATCACCTGACCTTCCTGCTCGGCCACCAGGAAGACGTTGTTTGGTCGGTGATGCAGATATTGAAGTTGCCGTTTATTCAGGCTGTAGGTGCTGAAGCACGTTTGCTCCAAGTGGACGGCGGCTGAGAGATCTTCCCGGCGGGCAAAACGAATTTCTGCCGCGTGTCGTATCGCTGGAACCGGGATCAAGTCAGCTTCGCACGGCGTCGGACCGGTGAAGTGAGCCCTCCGCGATTCATCGTTGCGATTTTCGGCGGGAGCCTCATATCCCGATTGCACTTTTGCGGGCTTCGTCAGCACGTATTTTTGCAGGAGCTTCACTGGCCGGTAGCTCATCTTCGTCCAGGCGAGTGTTTCCAGGCCCCAGTCGTCGCCGACGTTCACCAGGGGGCGGTCGGCGAAATGGGTGCGGCAGAATTCGCTGAAGATGAACTGGGCGAGTCCTTTGACTTCCAGGTCGGTCTTTTCGATGACGATGCTGCTTTGGTCGTGGCCGAGATGTTCGCCGAAGGTGAAGCCGCGGATTCGTTCGTTGACCGGACGCGAAGAACCCGGGGCGTCGGCTGCGCCTTCCGCGCTCGGCTTGCGCGCATCAGTTGCGGCATCCTCGACGTAGACGACCATCCCCTTCAGGCCCAGGTCGCCGGCGTATTCGAGGGCCAGGCGGGTGGCGAGGGATTCCTTTTGCCGCTTGACCGCATTGGCATCGGCAGCGATTTCCATCGCGTGCTGATGATCCTGATGCGATTTCCACATGTCCAGCAGTGCGCAGCAGCCGTCAAAGTGTTTTAATTTGTCGTAATTTTCGACGCGACTTCGATAGTTTCGAAGGAAGCGGTTTTTCGCCTGGCGCTTGCTTGCCAGATCGCCACCGGTCAGATCGATCATTCGAGCAACGTCGTAGAGATAGTCGGTCCCCATCGGTTGAACATTGAGCTTCGCCTTGTCAAATCGGCGAAGCAGTTCCTCGCCGGCATATTCAATACGGCCACGGTCGGGCACGTGGTGGATGACGTTGTAGTCATCCATGATCTCCCAGCAGGCGGCCAGGGCGCGGTCCGAACCGGTCTGGCCGATCGGCGGTAAAAGCAGCGTCAGATCTCCGGTGCCGTTGGCGAAGACACAGAGGTGCCCTTCGACTTCGCGCCAGAGAATGCGCAGGCTGTTACGCCAACTATAGAGTTGCGAAAAAGTATAGTCCGATAAAGGCTCTGCAAGCGACTTGAAATAGGCATTCAAGAGAGACTGGTCGGCCAGAGTGACCGGACGCAAGCCATACTGCGCGGCATAACCCGAGAGGGGGTCAACATCCATACAAGTGACGGATTCCTCCAGAAAACAACTCGAATCGCGTGAAATTCACAGGCCCACACGAACCCCACCTCGCCTGCGTTCGATTCGATCTCACCATCCACCGCGTCATTCCTTCGATGGGCGAAACCATCGCAAGGCCCGTGCTGTATCTATAAACGCCAAGGGTATACACGGGTGGCTTCATTACTGATAAGTATATCGACCAGCCAAAAGGGTGGTTTAAAAATGGTGGGATTTAGAGTGCGGATGAATGTCGTCACAATCGAAACCGGCACTTCTCCCGTTCGCCGCAGGCGTGGAGGGGATGATTCGGCGGGACCGGCACGATGTCGATGAACTCCGCGCCGAGTCGTTCGCAGGTGCGGCGGGAGGGAATGTTTTCAGGGTTGCAGGTGATCCACAGAGGAATCAAACGGTGCAGACGGGCCAGTGGGATCAACAGACGGCAGGCCCGTTCGGCATAGTGTTGGCCGCGCGCGAAAGGGTAAACGTGATATCCGATATGGCCGACGACCCGCTCGATGTTCACCCCGCGACCGAGTCGAAGACTGATCGCGCCAACGATGGGATATTCAACCGCGCCGCGCCGGTGCATCCAAAAGTAGTACGCCGGGGATTGCGGGCCGTCCTCGTCGCCGGGATCAAAACCCTTTTCGAGGCGACTCAGGAAATTGAGCTGCTTGTGGCGGGGAATGTCGGCATCGCGCGGCATCTGCTCGCGGGTCAACGGGTGATTTTGAGCGGCCATCACCGCATCGAGCCATGCTTCCTCAGCCGGCACCAATTCCAGTTCGCCGTCGATCAAGGGACCGGGATCGATGTAATCAAATTGATCGGCCAAAGATAAAACCCTCGTTGTGGCACGGGCTTCCAGCCCGTGTTGACGATCCACCCAACCAAAACGCCCGGTGATAAAAATTATCACCGGGCGGTTAATCATTCGAAATTTTCACGGCAAATTTATTAGAAAATTCCCGCCGCGAAAAGATCCTTGCACTTCATATTGACGACTACAAAAGCCAGGATCGAGGCCACGGTCGCCACGATGACCAGCACCGTGTAGACATTGTTCGAGGGCTTCACGACAATTGTATCTCCAGATCCAACTCGGCTCATAATCAATCTCCTTCTTCGATCGAAGAGTCAGGCGGCATTGGCGTCTCGCCCGTGCATTTCTTCATCCAATATGCACGGGTAAGACACCCATGCCACCTGTTTTTCAAAAAACCTTACTACAGTTGCGTCTTCACTTCCACGCCGGCCTGAATCTTGTCGACCTTGCCTTCAACCTGCCCGATCGCTTCATTCGGCTGGACACTGTCAACCGTCAGGAAGCCCAGAAACTCGCCACCTTGGCGATTGATGACATTGAACTTCATCCCTTTTTTAACCAAGTCTGAACTGCCGACGGAAATGGTGGCGTACTTCTTACCGCCAATGATGTCGACGGATCGAACAACCCCGTTGATCGGAACGTCAGCCGATCCATCGCCCGCCGATGCCGACCCGCTCATCACCCCACTCGCAGCTCCGCCCTTTTGGCGAACGCCGGCCAGTTGGCTCTTCAATTCGGCATTCAACTCTTCCAGATATTCGCGCGCCTTTTCGGTCTGACGCAATTTGTTGTCGAGGACGGTGATCTGTGTGTTCAATTCGCCGTTGCCTTTGAGCAGATCATCATTCTTCGTGCGGATGTCGCTGTTGGCGGTCTGCAATCCGGTGCCCATCTCCTGGGCGGCGCGGAGCGCGTCGGCGGTGCCCTTCAGGGTCGCCTCCTTCACTTGCGAATCTTTCTTCAACTGGGCAAGTTCGCCGTCCCGCTTCTGGATTTCCGCGTCGCGATCCACCACGGTGCGGCTCAGTTCGCCGACCTGTTTGGTCATCTCGTTCTGAAGATTACTATACGCCAACTGACTATTGGTGACATTCGTCGTCAGCTCCGAAGCCTGGAGTTTGGCGGCGGTCAACTGATGCTTGGAAGCATCGGCAAGCGCCTTGTGATCCTCCACGCGGTTGACAAAAACCACCACGGAAGCGCTGAGCAACAGCGAGGTAACGACGAGCAGCACGACAAACAGCTTGGTGAGCACGCTCAAGGGAGCTCCTGGGTCAAAGGGAATATCCGGAAAAATACATTCCGGAAACGGGTGTCCGGCAAAGGGTGTCAAATCTTACGCATTCGATTTCTGAGGCCGAACGCGGACTAACATCGTAATTTGTGTTCAAAAGATGTCAAGTTAAATCAACGCTACTGACAGGGTCGTATAATAATGGTTCATATGCCACTCACCTGTAACATCGACGCAAAAGGAAAGCGAGTTCGCCTGGTGATGGGCGTTGCCGAAATAATCGGAGCGATTTTGATCGCGGCAATCTGGGCATGGCCATCCAACGACTGGAGGCGTTGGACGGTGGCCGGCGTGCTATTTTTTTGCGGTGCGTTCGCCGTTTTTGAAGCTCGAGCCGGTTGGTGCATCGTGCGGGCGATGGGATTTAAAACGAGGGTTTGAAG